>JAICGZ010000035.1 GCA_025922875.1 Pyrinomonadaceae bacterium | reverse complement strand
CACGCCCGTGGCTTCTGTTCCAGGGGTCGTTGCGGCGCGTGTAGCCACCGGCGTGTGGCTCCACGGGACAAGCCCGTGGCATCCGTTGAGTTGCGTTGCGTGCGGTTGTAGCCACCAGCGTGAGGCTCCACGGGACAAGCCCGTGGCATCCGTTGAGTTGCGGTTGCGTGCGGTTGTAGCCACCAGCGTGAGGCTCCACGGGACAAGCCCGTGGCATCTGTTCCAGGTGGCGTTGAGGCGCGTGTAGCGACGAGCGTGAGGCTCCACGGGACAAGCCCGTGGCATCAAGCGTCCGCGGTCGAATTGGGTCCGTCAAACGTTGTCGAAGGTGTGGATTGATCGGTAGCGTTCGGCGGCGGATTGTGGCGGGTTGCCGGGTCTGATGGAGAGAAGTGTCTTCATTCCAGCTTCGGTTGCGGCGTCGAGTTCGGTGGTCACGTCCGAGATGAATACTATCTCGCCTGCAGCAAGACCTAACTCTGAAGCGATGCGACGATAACTGTCAGCCTCTCCCTTTTTCCCGACATTCGTGTCGAAGTAATTATTGATAAACCTCGTGAGATCGCCGGCCTCGGTATGTGCGAAGAGGAGTTGCTGGGCCAACACACTGCCTGACGAAAAGATGTTGATACTGAAACCTGCTGCATGCCAACGTGCAAACGCCGGCGCGACATCGGTATAGACCTGCGACTTCAAAGATCCATCGAGATAACCCTGTCGCCAGATCTTTCCCTGCAACGACTTCAAACCCGTCGACTTGCGATCCTGCGCGATCAGCCAATCTACATAAGCCGCAATCGAGTCCATCTCAGACCCAGGCACCGGCGGATTACGAGTCTCGCTAACATCGAGCTCGTGTTCTTCACGCAACAGCGCTATGTCTGCACGCACTTCCTCTGAATCGAAATTGTTTGCCAGAAACTCTTTTGCGTGAGCGCGGGCGTAGGAGAACAGCACGTCGTGAACGAAGGCAATCGGAGTGGTGGTACCTTCGATATCGAGCAGGATTCCACGGTAAGAGCTCATGACGTCATTGCAAGATGGGTCAGCCCAAAGCAGACCGGAAGAAACCCTTCATCGACACGGCTCTCGGTGTAGTGTGGAGTCCAACCAGCCGTGTCCTGAAACAAACGGATCGCCCTGATGCGACGATCTGTGCAGAGGTTGAACCAATGCAGTGTTCCGCGGGGCACGCGAATCAGATCGCCGGCCTCGACCTCGATCGCGAGCACCGCTCCCGTCGTTGAGTGAATGTGGAATAGCCCGTGGCCCGCAATGATGAATCGGACTTCGTCTTCATCATGCCAGTGCTCGCGATTGAACTTCGCTAGCATTGCCTCGAGACCGGGTGTCTGTGGATTGACATCGATCACGTCGGCGGTGACGTAGCCGCCGCGAAGCTTCAACTCTTCAATCTCGCGAGAGTACGCGCGCAGGATCTCTTCAGCGGAAGCATCGTCAGCGATGGGATGAGCAGGCACCCAACGTTCGTAGTCGATGCCGTGACTCGCGAGACCCGAGGCAATCTCTTCGTGGGTTCTTAGCGTCTTGTCTTCATTAACTATTGTTACCAAAGCCATCTTTACTTCTCCTAACACCCGGTGTGATCACGTATGTTCGTCCCATTGTCTCGAGCAGGAATTCGAGAATCTCGATATGTCGCCTGGCCTGGGCCAACGTGTCTCCCCAGGAATAAAGACCGTGGCGTCGCAGCAGGAAGCCATGCGCCGCTTTGTGTTCGTCGAGAGTTTTACCGACGAGTTCCGCGAGCGACGGCATGTCCTGAGAGTTGTCGATAATCGGCAACCATTCGGAGTGCTCGTGCGTGCGCACGCCCTGCAATCCTTTCAACATTTCATAGCCTTCGATAGTGACGCCGCCCTCAGAAGCATGAAGATCTGAAAGGATAGTGTTCCAGACAGAATGAGTGTGTAGCACTGCGCCTGCGCCTCGCTCTTTTACGACTCGAATATGGAGCAGGCTCTCGTCGGACGGTTTGCCGCCATGTTGGCTTACCACTCGAGCATTCTCATCAATCGCAAGCACTTGTTCTGATGTCAGTTCGCCTTTATCAATACCACTCGGGCTCATCGCCAGTTGCAACGGGTCGCGCTGGACCACTGCACTCAGGTTACCGCTCGTGCCGAGTAGCCAACCGCGCGCATGAAAACTCTTCGCGACTGACGCGAGGTTGGAAGCAAGCTCAGAAAAGCTGTCAGACATGCGGGAAAGATGCTCCTAAACACGCGCTTCGCGCAAGTCATTTTGCGGCAATTTCTTGACAAAGCATATACCCTGATTTAGGTTGCTCGCCTCATTAGGAACAAATACCTCGCATTTCCGCATTGTGAGTAACAACCTGGATTGCGAGAGGCTTAAAAGGAGGGTGATATGCGATTGAATCTGGTTCGTTGCACACTGTTGCTGGTGCTCGCAGGCTCGTTTGTGTTCGAAGCGCGAACGGTGTTTTCACGGCAGGGTGATCTGTTAGGTGGTGGCGTGCCGGTTAGTATCTTTCGGAAACCAAAACCGACTCGCCGGTCATCCTCTAAGGGCAAGCCGGTGGAGAGAGCACAGCTCCTCAAGCTTGAATGGCGTCTTTATAAAGTGTTAGCCGATGGTTCGGAAGAGGAAGCCAGCCTGAATACCTTTAGGCGTGGCGACCGGCTCCGCCTCGGAGTGCGTACAAATCAGGACGGCTATCTGTACGTCATACATCAAAAATCGCCGGCCTCTCCTGGCGAGGTAGTCTTTCCGGACTCCAAACTCAACAACGGGAGCAGTTCGGTTTACAAAAGCGAAGAATTCGTACTGCCTTCAAACTGCCCAGTGAAAATTTCGCGCCGCGATTGTGCGTTGATCTTGGCATCCGCAACAGGCGAGGAAATAATTTATCTGTTCTTCAGTCGCGATCCATTCATTGACTTGCCCGCCTCAGCTTCGGACGCAAATGAAAGTATCTCACCGGAAACGTTGGAGAAGTTGATGAACGACTCCGGACAAGATCTAAGGCCTCAGAAAGGCAGCACGCCTTTCTCAGAACTTCTCGTCAATATCAACACCAGGGACAACGAAGACATCATCAAGAAAGTCGTACTCCGCAAGCAACCTTAGGCCACAAAGAAGCGCAAAAAGCACAAAAGGTTTTTATGAGAGATGTTTGTGCTTTGCGTGCCTCTTTGTGGTCTTTTGCATCAGATCTCCGATACGAACACATGCCCTAACTCTCGTCGTACTCCCAGTTGCGTAAAGATTTAGCTTGCAAGCACTCGCAGATGGGAGTAGGATGCAGTCGCTTACGATTGGTGCCGCGAGTCCTAACCCATCAAACTCGCCGGCGACGCTCATCACTCGTCCGTGTGGGAGATTGAGCCGCGCATTGGCCGTCTCTAATTTTCAAAGACGGGTGCATCGGAGTGTGCTCAGATAGTTTCGTAAATAGAAAAATTTAGGCTCACTTACCTGGTGGGGGGCCAGGTTGAGTCCGCGGAAGGCATGCGGCGCTTCAATGCGCTTCTGCGGACTCGGTTCTCAGAGTAATGAAGCTCGACGACGTGATTGAACACGACTCGCGAACGACTAGCAGCGGCGCGGTCTTCGTTGGAACGTCAGTTCCGATCAAGTTGCTCTTCGAGTTTTTGGAAGACGATCAGACTATGGACACTTTTCTCGATCAGTTTCCAACTGTGAGTCGTGATCAAGCTCGGGCTGTACTCGGCGCCTCGCGAGATATGTTGCTGAGTGCAGTCAGATCTGAGATTTGAGATCCGGTGATCTCGAGTCTCGGACAGTGGCCTTGGTGAGGGGGCCACAAGCAGTCCGCGGAGGTATCGCCCAGAATGCTTCCGCGGACTTGCATAGTTCAGGTTGAAGTTTCGCGACGGATTAGGCAGATTACACGGATTATGGAACTTCCCGTGAATCCGCCGATTCTACCGATGCTCGCGAAGCGCGTGGACCAATTGCCGGCGACCGGCGATTGGATCTTTGAACCGAAGTGGGACGGGTTTCGTGCGTTGATCTTTCGCGACGGGGAAGAAGTGACGATTCAGAGTCGCGACGAAAAACCGCTCAATCGTTATTTCCCGGAACTGGTCGACCCGCTACTGAAGCAACTCCCGAAAAAGTGTGTGCTTGACGGCGAAATCGTCATAGCACAAAAGGGCGCACTCGATTTCGATTCGCTCCAACTGCGCCTCCATCCCGCCGCGTCGCGAGTCAAAATGCTCTCCGAAACAATCCCGTCGTCAATCGTCTTCTTCGATCTACTCGCGGAAGGCAACCGGGATCTGCGCAACAAAACGTTTGCGGAACGGCGAAGCAAACTGGAGTCGCTGCTGTCTTCCCTAAAACCTCCACTACACCTGACACCTGCAACGAGTGATTTCGCGCTTGCGTCCGATTGGTTTCGTCGTTTTGAAGGCGCCGGCCTCGATGGCGTTATCGCTAAACCGAAGGAGGGAACTTACGAGCCCAACAAGCGCGTCATGTTGAAGATCAAGCACGAGCGTGATTGTGATTGTGTCGTAGCTGGGTTTCGTTGGCATAAGAAAGGCGAAAGCACGGGCATCGGATCACTGTTGCTCGGGCTTTACGATAACGCAGGCATGCTTCAGCACGTCGGCGTCTGCGCGAGTTTTACTAACGTGAAGCGTCTCGAGTTAGTTGAGTTTCTCAAGCCGTATCGCAAGAACGCGCTTGCGTCGCACCCCTGGAAAGAGTGGGCGGGCGAGGGGCTCGGGCATCGTATGCCCGGCGCGCAGAGCCGTTGGAGTCAGGGCAAAGATCTATCGTGGGAGCCACTGCGACCCGAGTTGGTGGTGGAGGTTGCGTACGACCACATGCAAGGAGATCGTTTCCGCCACACGGCACAGTTCCGCAGATGGCGCAAAGACAAGAAGCCCACCGACTGCACCTTCGAGCAACTGGAAGTGGTGCCGCCGCACGAGCTCGAGTCGATCTTCGCCACAGGCAGGTGAGCCACAAAAAGGCACAAAAAGCTACTTTACTTTTGTCTTTTGGACGCCTTTACCACTGCAGCTCGGCCTCACTTTGATCGCTTCTCGGTTTCGCCGCCGGATGTGAGACGTCTCGATCGCCTCTCCGGCGCGCATCGCTCCGGCTTCGCCGCCGGATGTGAGGCGGGGCTTCGCCCCGCCGTTAGATTTGATTGATAAGGTTGGGCTATGCCCCTCGTTCGGGCTCTGCCCGATCCCACAGGATTCTCCTGCTCTATACATCACCATTGTTACCAAAGATCGTTTACCTGTTTTTCGAACCACTCAAATGACCGATCCTGTGTAGGGCAATTGACGAAGCACGCAAATCGGCAGGCTTTCTCCTGTTTGCTTATGTGATCATGTTGGACCACTTACAGCTGCTAAACCAATCGCCCATCCACGACGTCTAATGTCCTTCGGGTTTTGAAGGGCCTCACTGCATGCCGCATCATCGATTACTTAAAGCGAATGAGTATTCAAGCTCTCTAGGCCCGAACCAGGGGCATAGCCCAAACTTCTTTAGCTAGTTGCGGCGGGGCAAAGCCCCGCCTCACATCCGGCGGCGAAGCCGGGGATGGCAGTGTTTGGGCCAAGTCGTGGGCCTAGGACCTATTCTTGTGCCTTTTTGTGGCCCCAGTCGCGAGTCGGGTCGTCGTCGGGGTCAGGCGTTTCTTGTGGCGGGCGGAGTTTTTCCGGGACGTTGCGCAGGTTTACGCGAATGCGCGTCCACGTTGATGAGCGGCCTCGCATCGAATCGACCAGCACGTCGTCAACCGCCAGAAGCTTAGCCACCTTGGGATATTTTTTCTTCCAACGCTCGAGGCCTTCGAGAGCGGCCTTCTTGTCAGGAGAGTTAGCAACAACCAGAAGCGGCATTCTGATCCGCTTCTTCTTCGCGGCCGGTTTCTTCGCCGCGGACTTCGCACGCGACGGCGCCACGCGTGTCCCTTCACCCTCCATCTTTTGGAAGTGCGGTGGCCATGGCGCATCACCCAGGCCTGAGGCTTCGTCCCGATCCGCGAGCTCGAGCAACTTTTCGAGTGATCCAGCATTACGGTCAATTTCGGCATGTGGATCTCCCAATTCCGTAAAACGCGCAGGCACCGTCAGCACGGTAAAGTCAGCGGGATCACAATCCGGAACTTCATCCCAATGAAGCGGCGTCGACACGCGTGCATCGGGCAGTGGACGCACGGAATACGCGGAACACGTCGTGCGATCCTTTGCGTTCTGGTTGTAGTCGAGAAACACTCCGTGACGTTCCTCTTTCCACCACTTCGAACTCGCCAGTTTCGGTAGCCGGCGTTCGACTTCGCGCGACAAGGCCACAGCCGCGCGCCGCACTTCGCTAAAGGCCCAACGTTGCTGAATCCTTACGTTGACGTGCATCCCACGCGAGCCGCTCGTCTTGGGCCAACCACGCAGCCCCATCTCTTCGAGCAGCGTTTTCACTTCCAGCGCCACAAGACGAACATTCTCCCAACTAACACCGGGACCAGGATCGAGATCGACGCGCAACTCGTCCGGATGATCGAGATCGCCTGAACGGACCGGATGCGGATGCAGTTCGATGCACCCCAGGTTTACGATCCACGCCAGCCCCGCTGCATCATCAACCACGACCTCTTCTGCCGTGCGGCCGGATGGAAACGACAAGGTAGTGGTCCGCAACCAGTCAGGATGATTCGCCGGCGCGCGTTTCTGATAAAAAGCCTGGCCTTCGGCTCCGTCGACAAATCGTTTCAGAACGATCGGACGATCTCGAATTCCCGCCAGCGCGCCCGGTGCGACGGACAAGTAGTAACGTACGAGCTCGAGTTTCGAGAGTTTAGTTTGTAAAGAGAAGTACAGTTTGTCGGGATTGGTTACGCGAACCTCGCGTCCCTCGATCGATAACACTTCAACTTGTTGCGATGATGAAGCCACGGATTACAATGCCTTTGACATGTTGATGAAGTGACAAGGTATTTTCGTTGGCACGTCTTCCGGGAACGGACTCGTACCCGCCTCGACATATCCGCGACGTTGATAGAACGGCGGCAACTCTTTCCGCAGATTAACGATGTAAATGTCCATGAAACGAGAGCCTCGCTCGCGACAGTAGTTCTCGGCCGCAGTCATCAAAAACGATCCCAGCCCGCTTTGCTGCGAGGACGGATCGACCGATAACAACCCGAGGTAAGACCGCTCACCACGAAGTTCGACGTAGACGCAGCCACCGAGCTTGTCGCCGTTTTCAGCGAGCAGAAAGTCGCCTTTCGTCAGATGTTGTTCGACCTCAGCCTGGCTGATACGCAGTCCGTCAAAAAAGAATTCTTCAGCGACACTGAACGCGGCATTGATAAGAGTTGTTATATTTGCAGCGTCAGACGCCGAAGCAATACGGATCGGAACTGTCCTGTTCATCAGATAAAACAATAATAGGGGTACAAACCAAACCACAAGTGCATTAAGCTCTGCGCGCAAAAGATGATGACCACCACAACAGAATCACCCGAAGCGCGTTCCGGACTCGATCCGTGGCGAATCAGCGAGCTGCCCGTCGCGCCGAGACCGCGTGGTCTCGGATGGTTCAGCGCGATTGGACCAGGCGTAATCGCGCTTGGCGTCTCAATCGGCAGTGGTGAGTTCTTACTTGGACCAGCCGCGTTTGTGAAATACGGTCTCTCGTTGCTGTGGGTCGTTGGTGTGGCTGCACTGCTCCAGACGCTCCTGAACGTCGAGCTCATGCGTTATACAATGGCCACGGGCGAGCCTATCTTCACTGGGTTCATGCGCACGCGTCCGCATTCGACCTTCTGGGCGTGGTTCTACTCGATTCTTTATTTCCTTCAGATGGGATGGCCCGGATGGGCAGGCGCCGCGGCGGGCGCGGTCTTTTTTCTTTTTGCGAGACGTTTGCCAGGACCCGGTGAAGCCGGAACGGTCTACGCGATCGGCGTCGGACTGTTTCTGATGTGCGGATTGATACTGATGGTCGGGCGGCGAATCGAGCGAACACTCGAGTATCTCAACTGGATCATGGTTGCGCTCATCATCGGCGGATTCGGAATACTCGCGCTTCTCTTCGTACCACTTTCAACGTGGGGCGCCGCGGTCGCGGGGTTCATAGGTTTCGACGTGCGGACCGGTTCGTTTCAATTCATTCCGGCAGGTGCTGACTTCTTTTTGCTCGGCGCCTTCGCCGCTTACGCCGGCGGCGGCGGTGTTGCGAATCTGACGTTGAGTAACTGGGCGCGAGATAAAGGTTATGGCATGAGCAGCAGCGTTGGGTTTATTCCCGCGGCAGTGGGCGGAAAGAAAGTCGCGTTGGCCCATTCAGGAAGCACATTTGAACCAAACTCAGCATCGCTCGAACGCTGGCGCGGCTGGTGGCGAATCGTGCGTGTCGACCAGTGGGGCGTTTACTTTACCGGCGCGGTTCTCGGTATGGCGTTGCCGGCGTTGTTGTACGTCACGTTTGTGCCGGCCGGCAGCGACATTCGCGGACTCGGCATAGCGGCGGCGTTGGCGCAGGCTGTCGCCACACAAAAAGGTGCCATCTTCGGTGGCGCCATCGCAATACTCGGTGTATGGATATTGTTCAAGACACAACTCGACATTCTCGAAGGAATGACACGCGCGATCACTGACATTCTTTGGACTGGCAGCACGCGTATTCGCGGATGGCGTGGCGGCGATGTGCGTGTTGTCTATTACTCCGTGCTCGTGGTGATTTCCATCTGGGGCATCCTCGCGCTCCGTCTAACGCAGCCGATCGTGTTGCTCACGTTGAGCGCAAACATGGCGGGGATCGTGTTTATTATTAGCTCGCTGCACTTGTTGTATGTCAACACGCGGCTGCTGCCGGTTGAACTCAGGCCGCCGCTGTGGCGGCGGCTCGCGTTGATCGCGCTGGCGCTGTTTTACGGGCTGTTCTTGACGATGTGGTTGTGGAGTCTCGTGCGGGCGTAGTCGAGCATTTGCAATTCTCGGCGAGGGTGGCTATAGTGCACTCAACTAGATGGTTGGTGAATCCTTCCATCAAAGTGGTTGTCGGGGTGAGGACGATGACCACATAAGATTAGGCGCGACGGCCCAAAACTGTCGCGCCTTTTCGTTATCTAATTCTTCTCTGTGCAATCTCAGTGATCTCTGTGTCTGTGTTGGTTTTCTCGAGCGATTCTTAAACCACAGAGACACAGAGAACACAGAGATTGCACAGAGAAATCCGAATTCACGCAATTAAGTTTTGTGCTGCCGGGCGCGGCGTGTACTATGTGTCTTCCTGAGTGTCTTTAGCCGGGACTCAAATCAACCGGTCAACAACGTCACAGAACAAACGATCTAAAGAGGTATTCCGATGAAGCTAGTTCTTCTTGCCGTCCTCGCTTTAGTTACGATCAACGTTCACGCACAGGAACCAGCCGGGGCTCCCGCGCAGAAGTATTTCACTGACACGATGCTGCTCGATCAAAACGGCGAGGCGTTCCGCTTCTACACGGATCTCGTGAAGGGCAAGACAGTCATCATCAATTCATTCTTCGCCACCTGTCCGGGCAGTTGTTTACCAATGAATCGGAATCTCGAGAAGGTGCAGCAAGCACTCGGTGACCGGCTGGGCAAAGACGCGCACATCATTTCGATCAGCGTTGACCCGACAATGGATACACCCACGTTATTGAAGGCTTATGCGAAGAAGCTCAACGCGCGTCCGGGTTGGTATTTCGTGACTGGAGACAAGGCGAACGTAGACTTGATATTGAAAAAGCTCGGCCAATTTGTCGAGGCAAAACAGGATCACACCAACATCTTCATCATCGGCAATGAACGAACCGGGCTCTGGAAGAAAGCGTTTGGACTGGCGAAGAGTGAAGAGCTGATTAAAGTTGTCGATAGTGTTATCAACGATCAAGCGCCCGCTGCTCCGAAATAAGAATTACCGCGTTTCTAAAGAGCTTTCTTGCGCCTTTGCGCCTTTGCGCGAGAAAATTTCTTCCCCACAAATGCCTCAAATTACGTGCAAAAAAGAGGAAGTCGCATGGTTCTGAAAATCATCAACCTAATCTGTCTGTTGTTTATCTTCCTGACGCCGGGATCAGCACAAGACAAGCGCCAGTCGCTTGCGCCATCTCTCCCGCAACCCACTCGCACGCCGCAAGTCTTTAAACAGGAAGGTCTGGTGGTCAACTTTTCCATCGAGCCTATCGGGTCGAGTAACGATTTGAGAGAAGCCATAGAAGCGCGGATAGAGTTCAGGATCACAGAAGCTATCGGCGGAAAACCTTTACCCAACCTGCGACCTCTCGCCTGGATAGATGCACGGCAGAACGCGCGCTCGCCCGAACCGAAAGAGTGTCGCGAGAAAGTTCAGGACTTTTTACAAGCGAACTTTTCACGAAGAGCAGTTCTCGACCTTAACAGCTACTTCATTCTGGCACTGAACAACGAGCCGAATATTTCGGTGATCGATCCATTAACGTCGGTCGGTACGACGAAGCTGTACACGCTTGTTGCACTGGCGAGTCCCGGTGAGGACTGGGTCCTGAGTCGCGATCGCAAACGGCTCTACGTTTCAATGCCGCTGGTCAATAAGGTAGCTGTAGTTGATACAGCAAACTGGAAAGTGATTGCCAACGTCGACACCGGGCCGAAGCCATCCCGCCTTTCTCTGCAAAATGACGAGCGGTATTTGTGGGTCGGAAACAATAGCGATGAAGCCGCGACCAGCGGTGTGACTGTAATTGATACCGAGAAACTTCAGGCGGCGGCAAACATAACGACAGGAGCAGGCCATCACGAAATCGCTTTCAATGATGACGATCGCTTTGCCTTTGTCATAAACAAACAAGACGGAACATTAACCGTCATCGATGTACGTAAACTGGCGAAGCTCGCACATCTCGAGATCGGTTTACGCCCAACAGCGCTGGCTTTTTCCTCACTTAGCAAAGCAATTTATGTGGCTAACGAGGGTAATGGAGAAGTGGTTGCAGTCGATGCAGTCCGTCATAATGTTTTGACAAAGATAAAGGCTCAGCCGGGCTTGACGGCCGTGCGGTTTACGCCTGACGGACGTCTTGGCTTTGCGCTGAACAACACAAACAGTACCGTCTCAATTTTTGACGTCGCGACGAATCAGTTGATGAAGACGGAGCCGGTAGGCCCTTCACCTAATCAGATTACATTTACCGACGAGTATGCGTATGTTGGTTCCAATAAGAGCGAGTTCGTGACGATGATCAATCTGATAGAACTGAGCCGGGAAGGCAAGTTCGCAGTCAACCGTTTCCCCGCCGGCCAAAAAGCGCCCGGTGACTCACCTCATACTTCGCTGGCGCATACCATAATTCCGGCACGCGAGCCGCGAGCGGTGTTGGTGGCCAATCCAGCCGACAAGATGATCTACTTTTACACGGAAGGCATGGCCGCTCCGATGGGTAGTTTCCAAAACTATAAGCGCGATCCGCGAGCCATTTTGGTGCTCGATAATAGTTTGCGTGAGACGGCTCCGGGCCGCTACAGCACCACGATCAAGCTGCCGAAACGAGGCGACTACGATGTGCCGCTGTTGTTGGACTCGCCGCGACTTGTGAATTGTTTTCAAATGACGGTCGGTGAAAATCCCGAGCTGCCGAAAGAGACGGTTATACCGATCAGAGTCGAGTTAGTTAGCGATCAGGTTGTGAAAGTTGGGCAGAAGCACCAATTGCGACTACGGGTGGTTGACGCGACAACCAACAAACCGCGAAAGGACGTGAAGGATCTCGGTATCCTGATATTTCTGGCTCCAGGAACCTGGCAGCAACGCGAATGGGCAAAGTTAAATGCCGAAGGTCTTTATGAAATGACCTTTGAACCGCCGGAAACGGGGGTCTACTACGGCTACGTTCAGGTTCCTTCGCTGGGTGTGAAATTCAATTCGCTATTTCCATTTCAAGTGCACGCGACCAGAGATTAGTGATGCAATTTGAACGTAAAAAGCCTGGCGTCTCCTTGGAGTGCGGCCGCCGCACTCCAAGGAGATTACTTGTTGTCATGATGGTGATCATGTCGCCGGTTTTGTTGAGATCTCAGACCCCGGGTGATCTGACTGCACAGGAAGCACGCGGTAAACGGATCTATCTCAAAGGCGCCGGCTCGAGTAATCGAGAGATTCTGGCTTACCTCGGTGACCCTGCAATCGAAGTCCCCGGCAGCACAATGGCCTGCGTGAACTGTCACGGTCGAGATGGAAAGGGCAAGGCAGAAGGCGGCGTCGTTCCTTCGAACGTTACCTGGCAGGCGTTAACCAAGCCTTACGAAATCGGTTCTCCGAGCGGGCGTAAGCATCCGCCATACACCGAACGAACTCTTGAATTGGCGATTACTCGTGGACGCGATCCGGCCGGTAACAAGCTACTCAACGTCATGCCGCGTTACGAAATGGCGCCTGAAGATCTTTCGGATCTGCTTGCTTACATGAAACGGCTTGGCGACGAACGAGAGCGCGGAGTGACAGAGACCGAAATCACAATCGGCGTAATTGTCCCTGGTCCGGGACCGCTCGCCGGAATCGGCGAAGCGATCAAAAGCACGAACACAGCGTTCTTTGAAGAGGTCAATGCACAAGGCGGAATTTACAATCGAAAGATAAAGCTGAAGTTCATCGAGATCGCAAGCACGCCTGCCGACAGCATTCGAAACGTGAATCGTTTTATCGCGGAGCAGCAGGTCTTTGCCTTTGCGAACTCGTTTATTGCCGGCGCTGATAACGAGTTGTCTGAACTGATGAAACAGTCAGAGGTACCGCTGGTTGGGCCGATCACCTTGCAGCCGCAGTTGAATAATTCAGCAAACAGTTATGTTTTCTACATTGTTTCCGGAACCGACGGGCAGGCTCGTGTGCTCGTCGATTTTGCAGTCGCTCAATCACCTGATGTTAAGCACGGCGTGTTGCTCGTATGCCAGGAGAATACACTGTCCGAAAACGTGAAGAAGGCGATTACCGATCAGTGTGCGAAGAAAGCATGCGGTGCTGTCGAGACAGTTAACTACAAGAGCAATGCTTTTGATGCTGCAACACTTACGGCTAATTTGCGAAAGACAAACAAGAACGTTCTGTTTTTTATGGGCACCAGCGCTCAGGCGTTGGCCTTATTAAAGGAGGCTGATAACTCCGGATGGCACCCGCTCGTGCTCGTTCCCGGCGGCCTTGGAAACGAGTTATTTGATGCGCCGTTGAGTTTCAAAGAAAAACTTTTCTTTTCCTTGCCTATGTCACCTTCCGATCAGACCGCATCGGGACTAAGTGAGTATGGAAGGATCGCGGGCAGGCACAAGTTGCCGCAGAGTCATCTTACGACTCAGCTAGTAGTATTGAGTGGAGGGAAAGTACTGGTAGAGGGTTTGAAAAGAAGTGGGAAAGATTTGACTGTTGGCAGTCTGATCGAGTCACTGCAAACGCTTACTGACTTTTCCACCGGCCTGACACCACCAGTGACTTATGGTCCAAATCGTCGCATAGGAGCGATTGGCGGTTACGTAGTAGGAGTTGATTTGGAAAAGCGAAAGTTCGTGGCTGTGGGTAACTGGAGAAATATCGATTAAAATGCAGCAGCTCGAGGTCATAAGTAAGCAAAGGCACTCATTATGAAAAGAATAATAATTCTCAGTCTGGCTATTGTTTTGTTACCTATCTTGAATCTTGACGATACGCGCACCGTAGTGGGTCAGACCTCGCAGAAGTCCGCGGTCAAAAAGAACACGATCGTTTACGAATGCCCGATGCATCCGGAAGTCACCAGCTCAAAGCGCCGTACGTGTCCCAAATGTGGTATGGCGCTGCGGAAGAAAAAGAGCGACACCGGTCAGAATGCAGACACAGTTTCGAATGACTCATCCGCCTCATCCGGCCGCGAAGAGGGCGGGTCTGTTTCCGTCCGGCAAATCCCGGATGTGGGCGTCTTTGATCAGCACGGCAGGCAGCTCAATTTCTATAAGGACCTGGTCGCGGGCAAAGTGGTGGCGATAAATTTCGTGTTCACGACCTGTACGGCGATTTGCCGGCCTCTCACGGCAACATTCCGCAGAGTTCAGCAGGAGCTGGGCGAAGAGGTTGGCAAAAATGTTTGGTTGATTTCCGTGAGTGTCGATCCGACGACCGACACTCCCGAGCGCCTGCATGAATTTGCTGAGAAATTCAAAGCCGGTCCGGGCTGGTCGTTTGTGACGGGAGATACCTCAGATATTAATGCAATACTGAACGCGTTTGGAGTCGGTATCACTAATAAGAACGATCACACGCCGATGGTTTTGATTGGGAGCGAAGCGAAGGGCGTCTGGACTAGGGCTTATGGTTTATCGTCACCGGTAGAGATTGCCAGGTTGATCAGCGAGGTAAGCAAAAGGTGACGTGCAAACCATTAGACATCCTGTAATCCTGTCCTGAAACCCTCTAAAAACAATCGTACCGAAAGTTTTTCCACCCTAAACTCATTAACAATTTCGTTGACAGTAGCAGATAGAAGAGCTAGGCTTTCGGCTGCCAACAATTCGATCTTGGGTTCGAGATAGTTCTCACTAGTTCATTTCAGAATTTCCACTTACGTAAACGCAGGCTTCGTTAGCATCACCTCGCTAATTCGCAGGTTCAAGAAGTAACAATGCGTGCACCCCAAACGTGTGTACATTCAATGGAGAAGGATCAATGCCGAGACCTCAGAATGTGTTGCTCACCGCGGCTCGCTACTTAACTCTTACCCTACTGTGCGCGTGCTTACCGGGTATGATTTACGCGCAAACTCCATCAGTTCCTAACGAGGCCGTAGCGGAGAACCTTGCAACGTCTGAAAAGGTTCCGCCGGCGGAGGCGCCACCTGCAAATAAAACAAATGTCGAGACCGCCAAACCGGATGCGCCCGTTACAACGGATGCGCCGGCTAAAACGGATGCGGCCCCTAAGACTGCAGCGGCGCCCGCGGCGACCTGCGTCCGAAACCTCACAGCGGATGTAGTTGCGATACCGCAACCGATCATGCTCAACAGAATTGGAGCGGCTGTTCCTGACGGATTGATCTTCGCCCTGAAAGGCGACGTCCAACCGGGTCTCAGTAGTCTGACGTTAAAAGCAGACAAAAGACCAAGGCCGATAGTTCTGCGTGCAAATGTGGGAGACTGCCTCACCATCAATCTTACGAATGCCATACCTCCGGCCAATTTCGGAACTACCATCATTCCCGGCGCTTCCATAGGAACGCAGGAAGTGTCGTTGCACGTGCAGGGAATGGAATGGGTCGACGGCACTAAGGACGATGGCGCATTCGCGGGGAGAAATAACTCATCACTCGCCAGCGCTAATCCGGCGCCGAGTCCGATGCCGCCGCAAACACAAACCTACAAGCTGTTTGCCCGCCAGGAAGGCACATTTCTGCTGTACACCATGGGCGATTCCAACGTGCAGCAGGGATTGCAAATTATGCGCGGCTTGTTTGGCGCACTGAACGTTCAGCCCGCAGGCGCTGAGTGGTATCGCAGTCAGGTGACCGCCGAAGATCTCGTACGCGCCACTTACAACGCCAACAGCTTGCCGCCGAATGCAACTCTTTCCGCTTGTAATGCGCAAAACGTTTGCACCTTGACGTTCACTGGTCCTAACGCGCGAACGATCAAAGTCATTAAGACATCGACCGGAGCTTTGAATACCGAGGACAACCACCCGTTGGTCAACTACGACGCGGTGGGATCTGATGGTGTTCCGCTGCTGAAGATGCTTGATGGATCCAACAAGATCGTTCACACCGATCTGACTGCCATCATCACTGGACCAAACGCAGGAAGATTTCCGGGTACTACGGGCGTGAACAATCCGGAACCACCATGTAACGCCGAAGGTGACCCGGTGGTAGGACCGTCGTTCGACCCGTTGTTCTGTCAAAACCCGGCCTCGCCCGACCGGAAACAGCCCTATCGTGAAATAACAATCATGTATCACGAGGCGATGAATGCGGTTACGCAACAGGCGTTTCCCGTGTTCACCGATGGCGTGATGCAAACGACGCTTGCCGGTGGCAAGGATGCTTTTGCAATCAACTACGGCACGGGCGGTATTTCGGCGGAGATTTATGCAAACCGTATCGGTGTTGGTCCGATGGCGCCGTGCGTTGATTGTAAATTTGAAGAGTTCTTTCTGAGTGCGTGGTCAGTGGGTGACCCGGCGATGCTGGTTGATTATCCGGCAAACTCAAACCAGCTCGATACGCAACCACGTAACCCGAGCACCGGAAATAACTTCAAAGCGCCATGCAATACCACGGCGGCGTTTGAAAACCCGGCCACAGGTTGTGGGAACAAACGCGCTGCGGTTCCTTCCGGCCCGCCAGGCTCGTACACAATGACGCCGACGGTTAAAGCGACAGTGGCGCGGTATCCTGACGATCCGTCAAATGTCTATCACAGTTACATCAACGATCACGTCAAATTCAGAATTCTCCACGGTGGGTTAGGTGTAAGTCACGTGCATCACCAGCACGCTCACCAGTGGTTGCAATCGCCGAACAGCGACACAAGTAGTTATCTCGACAGCCAGATGATCAGTCCTGGCGCAAGCTATACGCTCGAGATGGTCTACAACGGCAGCGGTAACCGCAACAAAGTTGTGGGCGATTCAATTTTTCACTGTCACTTCTACCCGCACTTTGCCTCGGGTATGTGGGCCATGTGGCGTACTCATGACACATTTGAGACCGGCACGTTTGTCTATCCGAACGACGCCACGATCGGTGGAACAGCAGTCAAGAAAGGACAGGTGGTTGCCGGCGCACGCGCCTTGCCGGATGGTGAAATCGTCGCGGGTTCACCCACTCCCGCGGTAGTCCCGATGCCGACTCTTCCGATGGCGCCGCTTCCCGCTTACGCGCAGATCCAGACGAACGTGGCAGTGCAGGGCGCGCCGACTAACTTCGGCGGCCAGGTTGTTCTTGGCGGCGCCTGTGACAGTAACAAGATCAAAGGCACGAATCTTCAGGTTATCGGCGGCTGCACGAACAACGCCCAGGTGAACGGCACTGTTATCAACAGCCATTTCGATGGGCAGAAGCTTGCAGGACAATTTCAACCTCACGCGCTACAAAATCCGGGCTTTCCTTACTTCATTCCCGGCATTGCCGGCGCGCGAGCACCGCACCCGCCGCTCGATTTCGCTACCCAGGGAGGCGTTGCCCTCGATGGAGGTTTGCCGCGACATGTGATAAGTGGGGGTTCAATCGCAAACGAGAAGCATACCCCGTTCAACTGGAGCAAGGACTTCCTGACGCTCAAGGCTACGCAACTGCCTGAAGTCGGAACGCCGGTTGAATTGGCAGCGATGAAGTTCTTCGGCCAGCGCTGTCACGATTCGTTCTATCCTAATGGGACTGTGGCGAGTTGCGCGGCCGCTACGACTGGATTCATCCTGAACGGATTGCCCAGGAAGATCCCTGCTGGTAACGCTGCCGAGCAGCTTGGGGCGACACCAGGAGCACCGTTTGCTGATCCTGCGGTTGATGATAACGGTAACGCAGTTGGAACTAAACGAACCTACAAAGCCGCCGCGATTCAGCTCAATGTGGTCTTTAACAAAGCGGCCCTCGGATGGCACTACCCGCAGGCTCGCATGCTCACTCTGTGGCAGGATGTGCAGCCAACCATCAACTTTAGTTTGTCTCAAACGCCGGCTCGTCCGCCCGAACCGCTTTTCTTCCGTGGTAACTCAGGCGAGGTGATTGAGTACTGGCATACCAACCTGGTCCCCAACTATTACGTCGTTGACGACTTTCAGGTGCGTACTCCGACAGACATTCTCGGCCAGCACATTCACCTCGTGAAGTTTGATGTGACTGCGTCAGATGGCGCCGGCAATGGCTTTAACTACGAAGACGGGACCTTTAGCCCTGACGAAGTGCAGGAGATCCATCACGCACTTACGGCCACTGGCGGTTCATGGACAGGATGTGCTGGTTGCGCGCCTTTGCGAGCACCGCAACCACCACCCGCTGAGATCTGTCCGCCCGGCTCAACGCTGCCGCAGTGTACTTCAGACTGGTTGGGAGCACAGACAACTATCCAGCGTTGGTACCTGGATCCACTGCAAGACAACCAGGGTACTGATCGAACCATGAGGACTGTCTTCACTCACGATCACTTTGGTCCTTCAACGCACCAGCAAGCAGGCTTATACGCCGGACTATTGATCGAGCCCAACGGCTCAACCTGGACTTCAAACGACGGAACCGAAACATTTGGCAGTCGTTCCGACGGTGGTCCAACAAGCTGGGAGGCGAGGATCATCACTACGAACCCGGCCGATAGCTACCGCGAATTCATGCTGGAGTTTCAGGACTTTCAGCTAGCCTATCAAACCAATCCGCTGCCAAACACCGCGCCACCGAAGTTTCCCAATGCCACTTCAGTGCCCGATCCCGATCCGGAAAAGGGTTACAGGGATCCAGCCTATGCGATTGGTGCTCCATCAACTCCGCAAATCATCAGCACCGGCACGATCGGAAGTCAGTCGGTGAATTACCGGAACGAACCTGTACCATGGCGCGCGCAGATTTTGACTCCGGGCATCGCGGATTTGTCGAATGCATTTGATTCGGATATTCCAAGCCCGCTGCAGGGCGATCCGATGACGCCATTGATGCGTGCTTACCAGGGCGACAAAGTGCAAATCCGTTTACTCGTGGGCGCGCACCAGTTCGCGCACCAGTTTACCTTTGGTGGCCCAACGTGGCTGGCTGAACCGTCATGGAAAAACTCCGGCTATCGCAGCGCTCAACCAATGGGCCTTTCGGAACATTTCGAGTTCCTTTTCAATGTTCCGTTCACTTCACGAGTTAACAAAAGCAATGCGCCGCTCCTGAAGTGTCCTGACAAGATGTCTGACGGTTTCTGTGTCGATTACCTGTACAGTCCGAGTTTCGACGAGACGGGGCTTTCCAATGGTTTATGGGGACTGTTCCGCTCGTACGACCCAACGAAGAAACTAAAAGTCGATCCGACTCTCGGGTTAAAGGGCCTGGCAGAGTTGCCAAATAATCCGATCAATGCTGCCAACGTTGTCAGTTATCAGACTTGTCCGGCAGGAGCTACTCAACGGACTTACAAGATCACGGCAGTAACCGCGCAGAAAGCATTAGCGGGCATTAGTCCGACACCTGAAGACCCAACGAAGGGCCAGATTGTATTCAACGATCGCGGTGGTAACGCTAGCGCTCTCCGCGCGCGTTTGGGAATCATGTACGTTCGCAATGAGGACCTGGATGCGACCGGAAAATTAAGGCCGGGAACTCCGGTCGAACCATTGGTGCTGCGAGCTAATGCGGGAGACTGCATCAACGTCGAATTGACCAATAGCATCGATCCAAGCTCCGATCTCTACACACAGACCTTTGGATATCTGCCCCCGTTAACCGGGACGATGGCGCCTGCGTTTGTAACACCCAGAGCTTCGAAGCTGGTTGGTCTCTATCCGCAACTGGTTGCTTACGACGCTACCAACAGCATGGGCATCAACGTCGGATACAACCGGTTAGTAACGGATGGAGGAACTCAGATAGCACGGAACACGCCTTCACTGGTCCAGAAATATCAGTGGTACGCCGGCAGGATCGAACGTGATGGAAATACGAATAAGGTAAAGCACACTCCAGTGGAGTTTGGCTCGGGTAACCTCTTTGCTTCCGATCCACTGTTTCAAAACATCAACGGGCTCTTTGGACAGATAATTATCGAGCCGGCCAATTCAACCTGGCAGTGCGGAGAGTCGGGAAATGTAAGGGACTGCTATCCGGCCGCAGGAGGCACTTCGCCGACTACGCGTACGTCCGCCACAGTGACAATGCAGGACGGTTCCAAGTTCAGAGAGTTCTCTACGATGATCAGCGATTCGATCAGAATTTCGCAAAACAACTCCAGCGCGGTTAACTACCGTACTGAACCGCAGGACTTCCGTTTTGCGGGCACTACCGGAACAGACTTCTCCTGTATGTTGTCGAATGTCCTGGTCCGTACTGCGAGTGATCCGGGAGAACCAAAAACGCCGATCTTTACGGCTGCAATCGGCGATCGCGTGCGCTTTCGCATGACGCATCCGTTTGGGACCGGCACCTCTCAGGTCTTCGGGCTGAGTGGGCACGTTTGGCAAAAGAACCCTTTCATGAAGCAGTCCACAATCATCGGTAGCAATTCTCTGTCGCAGTGGATTGGTTCGCGCGACAATCACGGTTCGTCAGATCACTTCGAACTCCTGGTTGACAAGGCCGGAGGTGAACAAGGAAAAGGCGGCGACTATCTCTACTCAGTTTATCTTCGGGATCAGATTCGTCTGGGCGCCTGGGGTCTATTCCGAGTTGGTCCTCCAGGACCAGATCCTGCACCGAATGCGGCTTGCAGTCAGGTTAGTCCGTTCGCTAAACCGAAAGCCCCACCAGAAGATCAGGATCTGAAGATACTGAAGAGACAACCAGGTTCCAAGGATCCTCAACCGTAGAATTAGCTTTGCCCGGAACGTGGGCATACACGCACTTCTCTGTGCAATCTCTGTGTTCTCTGTGTCTCTGTGGTTGTTTTTTCCAAGCAATAGTGAACCACAGAGAACACAGAGGTTGCACAGAGAAGAGCTACTAAAGGAGAACTATGGCACAAGAATTTGTCACCGTGGTCCTGCGAAGGAAAACCGCGGAAGAGTTGTGTAACGCCCTCGTCATCGCGCTTGGTGGTGGCTGCGATGATAAAGGGAAGGGAAAAGGTAAGGGCAAAAAGAAGGATGGCGGTGGAGATAAATACCCTAAGCCCGACGGTAAAGACGGCGGTAAAGAGCAGGAAGACGATACCGAAGGTAAGGACAAAGGCGCCGGTAAGTCTGCGGGAAAAGGCGGCGGTAAAGGCGCTGGAAAAGGCGCGGGAAAATCCGGCGGCAAGAAATCTAAAAAATAGTGAGCTGGCTCGGCGTTAGTGCCGATAAACCGGCGCCAGTTTCGCGGGATCCCACATGAACAATCGGGCTGCAGCGACGAGGGTTTCCAGCGTAGACTACCTGAAAGACGAGCTTCTCTTCGCGGAGTTTGGTGATACTCAGCAGGCTCACAAACTGCTTGACGAGTTCCTCCAGCACAGCACTTTTAGCAAGCAATTCTGTTTGCAACTGCTGTCTCAGATAAAACAGCCACGTGGCGTTTCGTGGGAATTGCGGCGCCTTGCGATCCTGATGCTTGAGCATCAAACGCTGCTTGTTTCTCCAAACAGCTTTGCCGATTTCGACTTTTTGCTGACAGCGCTGCAACTCAAGCAGAGCGGAACTAATCGACCGCTGTCGTCAACGGTTTTGCAGGAGGGTTATTCGACTACCGACTTTCGTGCGTTTGTACCGGAGTTTCGCCACAGACTCGCACGGCTCGATCGAGTTCATAGAAAGATAAAAGGAAGACAAACGAGCAAGGCGGCCCTGCGTGAATTCGTCGCCACCTCATTTTGCGAATGCAAGTTAACTCTGGGCCGTTACCTGTTTACGCCCGCGGAAGTAGTCGATCGAATTCTCGGACAACTGCAGGTAACAAATGCAGTACCGGATCTTGGCGGCGCCCGCGGTCCACAATTAGAATCCCTGCCGCCTTTTGAGGCTGAGATCCTGAGACGACTCGTGGACTCTTCATATGTTTACTGGGTAGCGGATCATACTAGTTCGAGAATCAACTCGCTGATCGAGTATCCCGCCACAAGCGTTGTACTGGTGGTAAAGCCGCCCGGAAGCGATTATGAATTTGAATTCAAGAGGGCAGGTCTTAGAGGGCGCAACTCCCTTGGCGTTGTCTATGCGCGAAACGGTTATACAGTGCCTCCATCTCACCGGCTGGACGGTGGGAGCATGCAGTATCTGCTGAGATTTGAAGCCAATGCTGCCGCTCGCATTGCCTCCGTTTACCGCGTGGTCCATAAATCTGAAGCTCCGGTGCCGGCATACATTTCGCGGAAGACGATTGATGCAATTCCGATTCGAAACACGCAGGTGACATCGCTACGATACTTCAGTGACGCTGGAATCTTCGGTGAGGGATTCAGGCCGATGCGAGTAGCCATGGCTGAATCCGTGGCGGCGTTTATACGAGAAGGTTATCCGAAGCTGCCGGCTCTGCCCGGCGACTTCGGTCTAACGGCGCAGTTCGTCGGCGTAGTTGGTCCATCCCAGGCAGTTTTGACTGGCACGAGTTCGTTTCGCCTGAACAAGCTTGCCACGTATCTCTCGAGCGAGGGACCGGAGCACTACTTCGGAGAGGGATTACATCAACCGTACACCGCCGCGGAGGCGAAGTCTTTCGCCGATACGATTCTCGAAGAGGTTTTAGGAGTTTACAAACCACCGAACGTCAATTATCGCGATCAGCGACAGTATGTCGACGCTGCCTTGTCGCTGCGCGCGAATCGTAATCGTGCTGATGAGGTCTATTTATCCATCCTCGAGCAGACTGCCAGGTTCTGGGGCACTCTGATGGCGCTTAGGGGTTACAGTCGTGGCGAGTCGTTTGTCGGTCGAAACGTTGGTTTGAGAAGCGTTTGGGAAGCCGGGCATTGGAAAGTAAAAGTAATCTTCATGGATCATGACGCGTTAATCATCCCCGGCCCACAATCTGATGACTTCGCTGCTCACCGTGGGATTGGCAGTATGAGACTTGACGAACGCTATATCTGGGAGTCAATAGAGCCGGAGTTGTTTCCAAGCTCAATCGCTGGTTACTTGCGGAGCATTTACAGGATTCAGGATGAGAAAGAGCGTGAAGGCCGAACGTTAGTGAACCGGGTATTAAAGGACGCCTATAAAAAAACCCAGCAGGCGTTGTTGAGCAATCAACAGCTTCGTTCGTTATTTAATCCGGCCTTTCTCAGGAGATTGCTGGTTTTTGACACGCTTACCGGTGGCATGCTTCACGCGAAACCTGAAAGCCCTTCCTGGCAAGCCTGGAAGGAACAAATGATGGAGATGTTGAACGCACATGGGTATCCTCAGAACTCCTTCCAGGCGTATGCTGAAATTATCGAGAGCCATCGACCATTTCTCGAAAGATACTCATACTTGTTCAACTCGAATTCGGAACACTGATTCCTGATGTATGACGCTAAGCAGGCAACAGCTAGAGACATACAACACAGACGGTATCGTATTTCCCGTCAAGGTATTCTCCGCTGCGGAAGTAATTTACTTTCGTACCGCGCTGGAAAAACTCTTAGCGGATTTTGAGCAGTTGAAACGACTGGACGGCCTGCACCTGTTTTTCCCATGGGCGTACCGGCTCGCAACGCACGATGCACTCTTGAACACGGTCGAGCAAGTGCTTGGTGAGGACATACTGGTTGACGGAACACTGGTCTTTTACAAACCCGCGCACGATTCAAGCTATGTGTCATGGCACCAGGACAGTGTGTACTCCACCTGGCATTTGACGCCTTCGACTTCGGCATGGATCGCGCTGACACCGAGTAAACGTGAAAACGGTTGTATGCGCGCGATTCCTGGATCGCACAAACAGGGCCAACTGAGCCACACCAATCACCGCGACAAGTCGAATCTTCTGGTTCGGGGTGAACAGGTTGCGACCGTGAACGAAGCAAGCGCTGTGGACGTCGTATTGGAGCCGGGTGAGATGTCGCTGCACCAGAGCACGCTAGTTCACGGTTCAAACGCTAACGATTCAGACCAGCCGCGAATCGGATTTATCGTGCGCTTTGTCACTAATCAGATCGCAAAGCAGGAGCGACCCGTGTTGCGAGTTCGCGGCAACGGCGATTGCAGTCACCTGACAATCGTTCAGCCGCCCACTGAAAACGATTCACACTTGTGGCGAAGAAATATTTCTCGCGCAAAGGCGCGAAGGCGCAAAGAAGATCTTGAGAATCACGGTAGCGCTTTGCGCCTTTGCGCGAGAAATATTCTCGGTAAGCAGAAGCAGGAAGATGTTCACGGCACTACCAGCCAGCGCAACGATCGACGTTTCACCCGCCGTGGCGAGTGAATTGTTAAAGCATGCGTGCGCCTTACCCAATTACGATAACAAAGAATTCTATTCGACTCAGTTGCAGCAATACGTGTGTCAACAGGTTCGCGCGGGTTGTCCTGAAGACGTCGACTCGCTGGTCAGCGAGGTGAAAGATCGAATCGCTCGCTGGCCTTATTGCGTTCTGGTACGCGGCCTGAGATTTGACGAAGGCAATCGTTTGTTTGTTGCGCTCAATCGCGCGTTTGGTGAATTGATGGCGCGGCCGTACGAAAAACCGCGCGCCCAGCTCGTTCACTACATACAGCCTGCGACAGACTTACCTTCGGCGCGTGGAGGCCACGAAAGCGAAAGACTGCACACGGACACTGCGGATTGGAATGATCCAGTCGAAATGATTTCGATGGTTTGCGTTCGTGCGGATCCGGCCGGCGGTGGCAGGTCGCGAGTGCTCGACGTGGACAGCATTCGAGAAGAAGTAACGAATCAACTCGGCAAGCAAACGCTGCAACTGCTGGAAACGACGCCCGTCCCGTGGCAATTAGCAGCTTACGCCGGCGGTGGAGTGAAATGGCGCACAGTGCTTGGAGAATCGCGGATCTGTTGGCGACGTTACACGATTAACCTCGCACTCGAATCCCATAATCTCGAACTGTCGCAGGAAATGCTGGCGGCGCTCGATGCGTTCGAAGAGGTACTGGCGTCGACTACGCGTACGGTGGAGTTCCTGATGCGCGAAAGCGAGTTGTTGCTGTCGGACAATATCAGGACGATTCACGCGCGCACGCCAATCACGGACGGAACGGCTTCCAATCGCTTGATGATTCGCAGTTGGGTGAGAACATTCGAAGGGAACAATGGACATGCAGTTCGCTCAACTCTTTGATCGCGTAGAACCCGCCGATAATGCTGCACCTATTGAGTTTTCTCAGTGGGTTGGAACCTGGATCAATTCGAATCCCGACACCACGGGAATCGCCCGGCTGGTAATTTCCGAAGTCGACGGCAATTTCTTCCTCGAGGTCCAGGCGGTTGGTCCAGACGGCCCGATCGCCTGGGGAAAGACACCAATCAAAACACTTGCGGCGAATCCTGCATCGCGCAAGGGAGCCGGCTTCACCTGCTCGTATGACTTCGGCTTCGTGACCACACGCTTACAGGGAATGATTGTTAAGGGATTGATTGTGCTGGGCCAATTTCACACGTTCAAAGACGACAGCGGGCGTGCCGGGTTTTTTGTGAGAGAGTATTTTGGGATTCAACACGGTCGTTACTAACTCAATTATGGAAAGAGTCGCTTTCAAACAGAATAGTCATTTGGAGCCTGCGCTTACTGACCCTGCGACCAGAACTTTGAATGTCGAAGGGTTACTGGGCACGTGGAAGAACACCAATACGAAAACGACCGGGATATCAGAGATCGTCATCGCCCGTGAGGGTTCGCGTTTTCTCATCAGCCTGGTTGGCGTCGGCTCGGATGGTCCTATTCATTGGCCTCGCACTGAAGGAACTGTGTTTGCAAACCTCGAGGAAGAAGCCGGGCAAAAGGCAGTTGCAATCGCGGCTAATTTCGATCTCGGCTTCATGACAGCCGACACGCACCTCAGAGTCAATAAGGGCGTGCTCGTCATCGTATTAATCGTCACCTTTCAAGACGACAGTGGTAGATCGGATTACGTCAACCGGGAGTTTTTCTACAAGCATCATGTCGAGTAAACCGCAAACGGGTGAAGTTGAAGAAGTGTACCTGTGGCGAGGGTCGAACGAGCAGCGCGCACTTCGCTCGATGTGGGGAAAATTCGGCCGCTTCAGTTATTTCAACCAGCAACTCGGGTTTCCAGTCTGGTCAGGTAAACCGGTGCTCGACTTCGGCGGTAACGAAGGCAATCTTTTGATGGACAAGGATTGCACGATCGATCCGGAACATTACTACTGCGTTGATGTTCTGGCCGAAGCGCTTGCTGAGGGACGAAAAAGATTTCCAGAGGCACACTGGATTCACTACAACCGTTACAACTGCTCGTTCAATCCTGAAGGTGTTCGTGGATTGCCGGTTCCGGATCTGGGAATCAAATTCGAGATGATCCTCGCGTATTCGGTGTTTACACATACCACTCGTGAAGACATGCATGCGCTCGTCGAGGAGTTGCGCGGGCATCTCGCGCCTGGTGGTACACTCGCGTTCACTTTCATCGATCCGCACTTCCATCCATGGCCGGAGGAATATCCGGGCAACAACGTGCGCTGGCGTTTGGAGAAAAGCCGCAAGGTCAATCCTCAAGTCGATGTCGATAGGTTATTGGCCCAGAGTGAGGGAGCGGATTGGTGTGCGCTGATCGATGGGACCGGGCTGTATGTTAACAGCAACGGCAATTGGCGCGATGAAGCTCAGCGGTGTTTGACCTACAACATGTTCTACACGGCTGAGTTTTTACAGAAAGAGTTTCCCGACGGGACGATCCTGCCTCCGGCAAACCGTGAGATGCAGCACTGTTGTTTGATCCGTAAGTCTGATGAACGAGTATAAGAAAAGATTTGACGTGTTCGTTTGCGGTGGTTCACAACACGTCGCGTTGTTGAAACCATTGCTGAAACGGATTCAACCATACGGCACGATCCATCTCGGCTCGAGTTTTTTCACAGACACGGAATTGCGGGAGTTGCGGGGGCTCTACGATGTGCTTCACGAACCCAAACACAGCGACAACGGGTATTACAACTTCGAGCTGTTTTCGATTCGCGACATAAATCGTTTAGCCAGTGCTCCGCATTTCATAAAGCTGGATGCTGACGCTGATCTCGAAGTTGATTGGATTAAATACGTTGAGGAGAGTCTCGAGGCGCATCCCGATGCGGTGTTGTTTGGTCCGAAACGTGGCAATGTTGAAATCAACTTTGAGATCTCCGGCTTCCCCGTGCGACAGCTCCTCAAGCGAGACGTCGTTGTGACCAACGCGTGTAAAGTCATCGGCGGTTTTTATGTGGGCCTGACTTCGTTTTTCAAAACGCACCAGGCGTTTATGGATCTCGTTCATGAATTTTTGTGGTGTTACCGGGATGGATGTCGCTATCGACCGGTTTTGTATCCTGAATACTGGCCGGAGGGTTCACATCTGAGTGATGATCCGATCAGGGTTGTGGGCCAGAGCGCTAACTTTCACGGCAATGAAGACACGCTGCGAAGTCTCGTCGTCCATGCTGTTGGCGCCGGTGATCGACTTCATGTCTTCGATAGCAACGGCAGAATCCAGATACTTCGGCCCAACACAGTCGGGCCGTGTTAACGATGTCACATCAGCGAGTCAGCGTAGCGCCTAAAACAACAGCAACCCGAGCGCAGGCACATAAACTCGATAACCTGTACGAGGGGCGGCCGATCTACATTATTTCTACCGGCACGAGTCTGCGCGGTTTCGATTTCAAGCGTTTGAACGGAAGGATAACCATAGGTATCAATCGCGTGATTGAGTATTACCATCCGTCGATTGTTCATTTTGTAGATATCACCGCGCATCGCACGCATGCGCAGGCGTTACGCGATTACAACGGCATGATAATCGTCGGACAGGGTGCCGGCCCGACGGAGACGCATGACAACGTTTTCGAGATTAGCCGCAATATCGATACGTTTCGCATGAGCGAAACAACCGCGCTCACGTCGAAGAAAGTCGGCCGATCGTTTAGCGATGGGTGGTTTGGCGGAGGCGCGGGCGCCACGGCTTTGCATACCGCGATTCTTCTGGGTGCGGATCCGATCTACCTGCTTGGTTACGACTATTACGAGAATAACGGCAGGCACTTTGACGAATATGACGAGTCGCGCAATGAGAAGCATTTATATTTCACTTCGTTTGAAAGCGTTGAACTCATAAGCCGTGAACGCTGGTTGCCGCGCATATTCAACTGCAATCTGAATTCACGACTCAAGTGCTTTCCTTTTGTTGACATCGAATCGCTACTGGAGCGTTGATTGAAACAATTGCATTGGAAGAAATATTTCGCGCAAAGGCGCAAAGACGCAAAGACGGAAAAGAAGCCCCCTGGTAACGCGGTAGCGCTTTGCGCCTTTGCGCGAAAGATCTTCTCGGTATAGGAAGCTTTCGGGCAAACGTAAGCCATGATCGAGCCGTTCCTGTCGACAAAGACGGGCCAGTTTTCTTATTTTTCGAAGCAACTGCATCTGGCGTCGTGGCAGGGAAAAGAGGTATTGGATTTCGGCGGCAACATCGGCAACTTGTTGCGAGATCCGAATTCCACTATCGATGAAGAGCGCTACTGGTGTCTTGACGTCGTAAAAGAGGCACTCGAGCGCGGCAAGCTGTTGCACCCAAAGGCGCATTGGGTTTTTTATAATCGCTATAGTTTTTCCTTTAATCCGAATGGAGTAGTTGGATTACCGATTCCCGACCTGGGCCGCGAGTTTGATCTGATTGTTGCTTTTTCGGTCTTCACTAATACAAAGCCGAGCGAAATGTTTGAGCTCGTCGAGCAATTGAAAGCTAAATTGACCGCTGATGGCACTCTGGCGTTTACGTTTATCGATCCGAATCACTGGTCGATTGGAGACTTTCACGCAAGCAATTTTCAGTGGCGGTTGGAAGATGAACGAAAGCGTGGGCTTCTTACAGAGCGGGAGAAGTACGATTTACTGCGGCGGGCGCAGTTTGCCGAGTGGTTCATGCTCGTAAACGGCAAACACCTCAGTGTTGAGAGTGAAGCGATCGAACCTTCGGTTGAGGAAAAAACCTGTTACGTCTTTCATACGGAAGACTACATGAGGTCGCATTTTCCTGACGCTGCGATACTGCCGCCGGTCAATAATGAGATGCAGCATTGTTGTGTCATTAAAAAGGGTTATTTGGCTTTGCCCGACAAGTCATATTGACTAGTCGCTACGGCTATGCCGCCGGATGTGAGGCGAGGCTATGCCTCGCCGTCGAGTTTTTATTAAAACTCGGGCTTCGCCCCTGGTTCGGCCTTCGGCCGTAACACTGGGGCAGAGCCGGACCAGGGGCACAGCCCGACCTGATCAATCAAATCTAACGGCGGGGCAGAGCCCCGCCTCACATCCGGCGGCATAGCCGTACCGGAAGTAAAAGAACAGGTTAGTCTTTTAGTCTTTACGAGGAAGGTAGCTTTGGAATTCGTTCAACTCAGCGATGCGCAACGACAGTCGTTCAACGAGGATGGCTTCCTCGTCGTGCGTAACGCATTGGATCCCGAGAAAGTGCAGCGTGTAACCGAGGCCAGTGATCGACTTGCTGGTCCATTTCTTACCAAGCCCGAGGTACGCGGCAGGCCGGAGTATAACCATCTCGATCTGCGTCCGGGTTTGCTCCGTGAAGAAGCGTTGTTGGAACTCGTCACTCACTCCACGGTGTCACTCGTAGTGCAGTTGATGACTCCCAACATCCATCTCCATTCAACTGCCCTGATCTACAAGCGGCCCGAAACTCCGGACGCTCCCGCATTCAGACGCGGGTGGCATCGCGACATCCGCATCCCAAGGGATCTCGGGCATCAGTCATTGCCTCTGGTGGGAATCAAGATCTGTTATTGCCTGACTGATTTTACCGAGAGCAATTGCGGCATGACATTAATGGCCCGCACCAGTCATCTCAAGAATGAACCCCTCGCGATTCCGAGAGATGAAGTTGATCCGCCTGATGTTGAAGTGTGCGATGTGCGTTTGAATGCAGGCGACGCGTTGCTGTTTGAGAATCGCATCTTTCACACGGCCGCGCCTAATCGAAGCAATCGTGTCTCCAAGGTTTTAATATACGGCTACGCTTATCGCTGGATGCGAACCGAAGTTTATCTCGAGGTTCCCGATCAGGAACTATTGAAGAAGACGGATGATCCAATAGCCCATCAACTCCTCGGCGGCTATCGAGACGTGGATACACAACCGTGGGCCCTGCAGGAATGGGCCAAACGACACGGCGTTCAACCGGCTCCGGTACCCTGGACCATTGAGATTTGAAGATGAGGAGTTGCACTTGGGTACATTGCCCACGAGTTTCTGTTCGTCTCTTCTCTGGCACAGAGAAAAGCGCACTGACCATGTCCGACAATGATTGCTGACTTTTTGAGGCAAAGCTTCATGGCGACAACAATCGTCTCAACGCGGGTAACGCAGTTTCCTTACTTCGATGAAATTCTTAGTCACCCGGATTGGGCCGCGAGCAAGATTTTGGACTTCGGCGGGAACGTCGGCGGTTTCCTGAACGGAGCAGGGACGCGTGTCAATCACGAAGACTACTGGTGCCTCGATCTAAACAAGGAAGTGATCGCCGAAGGAGCCCGCAATTTCCCTCGCGCTCATTTTCTTCACTACGATCGCTACAGCTCTCAGTACAATCCGAATGGCATCCGCAATCTACCGATACCAGATTTGGGTTTGAAGTTTGACGTAATCATGGCGTTCTCTGTTTTTACTCATACGCACCAGCAGGAGATGCTCGAGCTCGTTTCGCAATTGCACCGCATGCTTACGAAAAATGGAAGACTGGCATTTACGTTTACCGATCCGACATATGATCGGTCACTGTCTGATCCAACACTGCCTTCAGGTACCGACGTGAGAAAGCTTCTCGGTTGGAGAAAAGCTGAGAATCCCGCGCTTGAAATCGAAGAGATGGTAGAAACAGCACGGCAGTCAGACTGGTGTCTGGTTGTGGACGAAAAGCTTTATGTCGCGCCGGGACCTGAATTGTCGCACCAGGAACATCGGGGCAGACCCTGGGAGTCGTATTGTTCATACTTCACGGTTGATTACATGTCCTCGCTCTTTCCGGAGGCCAGGGTGTTTCCTCCGGTCAGTCCTGATTGGCAGCACTGCTGCGTCATAACAGCGTCCGAATAGGTACAGCAATGAATCTCAGATTCCACTGGATGCTTCCGAAAGGTGGCGAAGTAGTCGCAGGCAGGCGTCAGACGCCGCAGGAAGCATCACGCTACCGCCTTGAATCGACGAGCGTCTCCTCCCCCGCGCCACGTCCGGACAT
>JAICGZ010000034.1 GCA_025922875.1 Pyrinomonadaceae bacterium | reverse complement strand
GATTTGAGTTCCTTCACGACAAAAATAAAGAAGCTCAAGGGCTTGAAGATGGATGAGATCAGCGTGCGCGTGGCGCAGCGGGTCGCCATCCTGTCTGAGAGGAGCGGTTGGTCCAGGCACGTCAATCTTGCGAGTGACGAACAGTTGCTCGCCCTGCTCTCGACGCCTTCGAACTCGACGTCCGCTCTAGTCGAACATCTGCGCACGAGAACCGAGCCGCGCTTCTTTGCCTCATTTGACGCGAAAGAACAAACAGTGTCGGAGCTTCGCCGTCGTTGGCCTGAAGCGGAGAAAGAAATTCTTGACGCCGCGAATCGTGTTTCCGAAGGCACTTTCAGTTTGCTCGGACTACGCGATCTCAAGCTCGGGCCGAACATCGATTGGCACCTCGAACCGATGTCGGGGAAACGCACGCCTCTTTGTCACTGGAGCCAGCTCAATTATCTCAACGCGAATATCGCCGGCGACAAAAAGATTACGTGGGAGCTCAATCGTCACCAGTACTTTGTCACACTCGGCCGTGCATACTGGTTGACCGGCGACGAGCACTACGCCGAGATCTTTGTCTCACATATCACGTCGTGGATGGACCAGAACCCGCCCAAGCTTGGGATCAACTGGGCCAGCAGTCTGGAGGTAGCGTTTCGATCAATCTCCTGGCTCTGGGCGCTGCAATTCTTCAAAGAATCTCGCTCGCTGAGTTCGCCTGTCGTAGTGCGGATGCTGAAGTTTCTATACCTGAACGCGCTGCATCTCAAGACTTATCTTTCAACGTACTTCAGTCCAAATACACACCTAACCGGCGAAGCACTTGGGCTTTTTTATATTGGGCTGCTGCTACCTGAATTTAAAGATGCGGAGCGTTGGCGCGAATTAGGGCTCGAGATTCTCGTCTCTCAACTACCCCGACACGTGAAGCCCGACGGCGTTTATTTTGAGCAGTCGAGTTATTACCACCGCTACACGACAGACTTTTATATACACCTCGCCGTCTTGCTTCGTAATAATCGAATGACGCTGCCGTCTGAGTTGGAGCCTAAACTCGAGCGATTGTTGGACCACCTGATGTACATAACGCGGCCGGATGGCGCCACTCCATTCTTTGGCGACGACGATGGCGGCCGGCTCGTCATGTTGGACCAGCGCCCAGCGAATGACTTTCGCTCGTTACTATCAACCGGCGCGGCCCTCTTTAACCGGCCTGACTATAAATTCGTCGCCGGCGCGGCAGCAGAAGAAACACTCTGGCTGCTCGGCGCGGATGGTTTAAGCAAGTTCGATCATATCGACGCGCGGGAACCCGGAAAGCAGTCAGTCGCGTTTCGCGACGGCGGGTATTACGTGATGCGCGACGGTTGGTCATCGACTGCGAATTATCTTCTCTTCGATTGCGGTCCACATGGAATGGCAAACTGCGGCCACGCTCATGCGGATGCTCTCGCAATTGAATTAGCCGCACGCGGTCGAACACTGCTCGTCGATCCCGGGACTTTCACTTACACGGGCGGGAAGGAGATGCGGGATTGGTTTCGCAGTTCAGTCGCGCATAACACACTGACCGTCGACCGTGAGTCTTCGTCTATTCCCGCGGATACGTTTTCCTGGAAGACCGTGACACATTGCGAGCGCGTCGCGTGGATAGACCACGCGAGATTCACTTACGTCTCGGGGAAGCACAGCGGCTACGAGCACCTGGCGAAACCGGGCATACACACTCGCAGCATCCTGTTTTTGAAGCGCGATTACTGGATCATGCGAGACCGGGTTGAACTCAGCGGAAAGCACCAACTCGATCTCTGGTACCATTTCGATTCCGGTACGTCACCCACGCTCAAAGGCGCTAGTCCGAAGCAGTGGGTGCATGAAAACGGTGCGACTGGCGGTCTCCAAATCATCAGTTTCGCGGCCGGTGGGAGTTGGACAAAGGAAGAAGGCTGGGTTTCACACTGTTATGGAGAAAGGGCGCCGGCTGAGGTTTGCGTCTTTTCAGCGCCAGGCGAAGGAACAAGCGGCGCAATTGAGATAACGACGTTCCTGTTGCCCGAGTTTGCTGGCACCCCGGCCAGCGTAGAAGAAATCGAGGTGAGTGGCGGCCTTGGCTTCGAGGTGCTTAATGAAAATTCGCGCGATGTGGTAATAATTCGTAATCGCGGCGACGCCGGAGTGGCTCAAACGGCTTCGGTGATTTCAGATTTCGAGTACACTTGGTTAAGGTTTGAGGGAAACAGTGAGACCCCCGCGGAATTGCTTTTGCTTGGCGGCAAGAAACTCGCGATCGCCGGGCAGAGAATTATAGAGTCGCGTGAGCGCGTTGAATACTCCTGCTCCAGGAGAAACGCGGGATAAGAAATATATATGTGCGGAATTAATGGGATCGCGTTTTCCAGCCGGTCGAGACGCCGCGTCGATCCGAGCGTGCTTAAAAGCATGCGCGATGTGATCACGCATCGTGGTCCGGACGATGAAGGAATTTTCATCGAAGACGGAATCGGTTTAGGCCACCGGCGCCTCAGCATCGTCGACGTTGCTTCAGGTCATCAGCCGATGACGAACGAAGACGGCTCGCTCCACATCATTTACAACGGTGAAATCTACAACCACGCAGATTTCCGCGAGCTGCTGGAAGCTCGCGGCCACGTCTATCAAACACATTGCGACACGGAAACAATCCTGCATCTCTACGAGGAGTACGGCGACACTTGTGTCGAGCACTTGCGCGGCATGTTTGCTTTTGCGATCTGGGATCGCAGGAAGCGTGAGCTGTTTATCGCGCGCGATCGTCTCGGAGTCAAACCGCTCTATTACGTTCACACCGACAATGGTTCTCTTTACTTCGCTTCCGAGATAAAAGCGCTGCTCGAAGCACGAGCAGTAAAGCCGGAGCTCAACTTCGCCGCGTTCTCGGATTATCTTGCAAATCACGCAACCTCGGGCGAAGACACGCTGTTCGTAAACGTCAAGCGTTTAATGCCCGGCCACACACTCACCTGGCGCGACGGCGAAATCAAGATCAAAAAGTATTGGGACGTTAGTTTTGCCAAGGCAGCGCAGAATGGGCATAGCGATCGGGACTACATCGCCGAGTGGAGCGACCTGTTCCGGCAGTCAGTCAAACTGCGATTGATGGCGGATGTTCCTCTCGGAATGTTCTTATCGGGCGGGATCGACTCGTCAGCGATCGCAGCGGTGATGAGTACGCTTGTCGACGAACCGATCAAAACGTTCTCCGTGGCTTTTGCCGAACGCGAAGCCAACGAACTCGAATACGCACGACTCGTTTCACGCGCTTTCAAGACCGATCATCACGAAGTAGTTATCACGGCGGAGCAGTTTTTCCATGCCTTGCCGGAATTGATTTGGCATGAAGACGAGCCGCTGGCCCATCCTTCGAGTGTCGCGCTCTATTTTGTTTCCGAGCTTGCTTCGAGACACGTCAAGGTTGTCTTGACCGGCGAGGGCAGCGACGAACTGATGGCCGGATATGCTCGCTATCGTAAGACCATATTGAATCTGGCACTCGGTGAACGTTATCACCGCATGGTGCCGTCAAGCATCCGGCATCTGGTTCGCGATCAGATTGCAGGCATGACGGGATCGAAGCTGCAACGAACTTTTCTGAATCTGTCGCCGGATATCGAGAGCATTTACTTTGACAACTTCGCCGTCTTTACGCGCTCGAACCAGGATCAATTGCTAACGCCTGAGACCATCGATCGCATGGGCGGTATCGATCCGTATGCCGGAGTCAGGCGAGCACTTTCAGAGACTGATGCGAATTCGCTCCTGGACCGCTTGCTTTATGCCGATATCAAAACTTATCTGCACGAGTTGCTGATGAAGCAGGACCAGATGAGCATGGCGGCATCGGTTGAGAGTCGAGTGCCATTCCTCGATCACAAGCTGGTGGAGTTTACGTCCGCACTGCCGGAACGGTTGAAGTTGAATCGTTGGACCACAAAGTATGTGTTGCGCCAGAGTATGAAAGGCGTGCTGCCGGAGCAGATCCTGACGAGACCAAAGATGGGCTTTCCGGTACCGATTGGCGCCTGGTTTAGTGGCGCATACACGCACGCACTGGAAGAGTATGTTCTCGGCAGCCGTGCAATGGACCGCGGCATTTTCAATCCGGAGTTTGTGCGCACATTGGTGAGCCAGCATCAGCGTGGCGAGGCAAACCACTCTGAGAGGCTGTGGTCGCTCGTCAATCTCGAAATATGGTTACGGCGATTCATCGACGGAGAAAATATGTCCGCCGGCGGTTTGGAAAGCGTTGATGAAAGCGTTCTCGCGACCGCGCGTGCTTGATTTTTACCATGGGTATTATTGGAGGTTCGTTAGGATACCGGTTGCTTCGTCGGATCAGCGTCGACGGAGATACGGGTTACTGCGATGGCAGCACCTACATAGGTGTCAGCAAACTTGAAAAGCTGCTCGGCCAGGGGATTTGGGAAGAGACGAAAGACAAGGTCGTGATCGATTTCGGTTGCGGCGACGGCGACGACGCAGTTGAAGTTGCAGAGCGCGGGGCGAAAAAAGTCATCGGCGTTGATATTCGCGAGCGTGCTTTAGCGAAAGCGAGACAGACCGCCCTCGCGCACGGCGTAGCCGATCGCTGTACTTTCGTGACTCAAACAGACGAGAAAGCGGACGTCATATTGTCACTGGACGCTTTCGAGCACTTTGATGATCCGGCTGCGATCCTGCGAATAATGAGGACATTGGTGAAGGACGACGGCTGTGTGATCGCGGCCTTTGGACCAACCTGGTATCACCCGCTTGGCGGTCATCTGTTTTCCCCTTTTCCCTGGGCCCATCTTATTTTCACTGAGAAGTCGTTGATTCGCTGGCGCTCAGATTTCAGGTCGGATGGCGCCACGCGTTTTTGCGAAGCTGAAGGCGGTCTCAACCAGTTGACCATACGACGCTTCCAGCAGTTGATCGCTGAGAGTGATTTCAAATTTAAGGAATTTGAACCGATCCCGATAAGAAGAATTCGATTGTTGGCAAACCCGCTGACGCGCGAATTCACGACGGCGATCGTGCGGTGCAAGCTCGTCCCGCGCTGAAGTTGACAGGGAAATCGTGAAATCCTGTCAAAAGTAATCATGTAATCCAGGTATGCGTATTTTGTGGCTCAAAACTGAATTGCTTCATCCGGTTGATAAGGGCGGAAAGATCCGCACTTACAACATGCTGAAGGAATTGAAGCGCGATCATCACGTCACCTATCTCACGCTTGACGACGGATCCGCCAGCGCTGAAGATCGCCGGCAAGCGTCAGAGTATTGCCACGATCTGGTCTGCATTCCGCACAGCCGCCGCGAAAAGTTTACTCCCGGGTTTTATGTCGAACTGTTTATGAACCTTGTCTCGCAACATCCTTACGCCATCAAGAAATACGAATCGGCAGCGATGCGGCGCGAGATTATCGAGCGTGAGCGGAGCAACTCATTTGACCTGCTGGTCTGCGACTTCCTTGCGCCGGCTGCGAATGTTCCTCCAACTCTCGCGAGTCTCGCAGTTCTTTTTCAGCACAACGTCGAGGCGATGATCTGGAAGCGTCACTACGAGGTGCAGACCAATCCGGTAAAGAAAGCTTACCTTTACGGGCAGTGGCAGAAGATGCACCGCTTCGAACGCGACATGTGCCGGCGATTTGATTGCGTCATCGGCGTCTCGAAAGACGATCGCGAGCAGATGAAACATGAATACGGAGCGGAAGCTGTTTTCGACGTTCCGACCGGAGTTGACGTTGAGTTTTTCCGGCCCAATGGCGAGGCAAAGACTTCGGCTCACAACATGGTCTTCACTGGTTCGATGGATTGGCTTCCGAATGACGATGCAATTCGCTATTTCATTCGCGAGATCATGCCGCTGATCAAGCAGAAGGTACCTGACGCTACGTTGACCGTGGTTGGCAGAAATCCAGCACCGGCGCTGGTCGAGTTAGGTAAATCCGATCCGTCACTTGTTATCACGGGCCGTGTGGAAGATGTACGGCCTTACATGGAAAGCGCTGCTGCTTATATCGTTCCATTGCGTATCGGCGGCGGGACGCGGCTCAAGATCTTCGAAGCGATGGCGATGGAAAAAGCTGTAGTCTCGACCACAGTCGGCGCCGAAGGATTGCCGCTTACAGACGGTGTGGAGTTGCTGCTCGCGGATGAACCGGCTGCGTTTGCTGATGCGGTCGTCAAAGTGTTGACGAACAGTTCGTACGCGGTTGAGTTGGGCCAACGAGCAGCGTCGATCGTCAGAAAGAATTACGGCTGGCGGCAAGTTACAGAGAGCTTTTTTTCCATTTGTTCGAACAGTGCTAAATCCCATCCACAGATTACACAGAAATCTGTGCAATTTGTGGATTACGCCTGAGGACGAAACGCTTAATGAGAATCAGCATCTTTGGTATCGGGTATGTTGGCTGTGTTTCAGCCGCGTGTTTTGCACGCGCCGGACACGACGTCATTGGCGTCGACGTTAATCCCACCAAAGTAGAGATCATTAACAGCGGCAAGAGTCCCATTGTCGAGCAGGGCATAGATGAACTGATTCACGAGGTAGTGAAGGCCGGTAAGTTAAGTGCAACCACCAACTCTGCGGAAGCGATCGAGACTTCGGAGCTTTCGCTCGTTTGTGTCGGCACGCCGAGTAAACCAAACGGCAGTTTGAATCTGGATCATGTGGCGAAAGTTTGCGAGGAGATCGGCACAGCCATCGGAGCCAAGAGCCAACGTCACACGATCGTGATTCGCAGCACGATGCTGCCCGGCAGTATCGAGAGTGTGGCCCAACCGGCACTCGAGAAGACGTCGGGAAAGAAAGCCGGGAAAGACTTCGGCGTTTGCGTAAATCCGGAATTCCTGCGTGAAGGTACTTCCTTGAAAGACTTCTACGCTCCACCGTTCACGTTGATCGGAGCCGACGACGAAGAGACCGCTACGGTCGTCAGCAGTCTTTATTCAAACATCGATGCGCCTGTTTTTGTAACTTCCGTAAAAACTGCTGAGATGGTGAAGTATGTTTGCAACTGCTTTCACGCACTGAAAGTGAGCTTCGCCAACGAAATCGGAAACATCTGCAAAGCGCTCGAGCTCGACAGTCATGAGGTCATGAACGTTTTTTGCGCCGATACCAAGCTCAATCTTTCCTCGTATTACCTCAAACCCGGCTTCGCCTTCGGTGGATCCTGTTTGCCGAAAGACCTGCGCGCGGTTAGTTACAAGGCAAAGGAACTCGACGTCGAAGTTCCTGTTTTGCGCGCGATTAGCATTACCAATCGACTTCAGGTCGAGAAGGCTCTTGAGATGGTCTTGCGCACGGGTGACAAACGAGTTGGCGTGCTCGGTTTCAGTTTTAAGGCTGGAACTGATGACCTGCGTGAGTCGCCGATGGTGACTCTGATAGAGACGCTGCTCGGCAAGGGATTGGAGCTTGTTATCTACGATCGCGACGTTTCACTGGCTCGTCTTTTCGGTTCGAACAAGCAATACATCGAGCACGAGATTCCTCACATCGCCAAGTTGATGCGGAGTTCGATCGATGAGGTTCTGAATGCCGCGGACACGATCGTGATCGGAAATAAGTCTGAAGAGTTTCGCCAGATTGAATCACGACTGCGGCCGGAACAAACGGTGATAGATCTGGTGCGGCTTTTTGATAAGTCTTCCGGCGACGGGTATCAGGGAATCTGCTGGTGAGCAGGCGCCGCCGCATTCTCATCAAGGTCTTTGTTAGTTGCATATTAATTTGGCCGCTGGTCGCCTGGATCGGGGCAAGACTATTGATAACGGAAGCCCCGCTGGCCAACGCCGATGCGATTCTCGTACTGGGAGGTTCGGCTAACTACAAAGAACGCGCGCGCGAAGCAGCCAGACTTCTACTCGAGGGCCGCTCTCCACGACTCTTGATCACCAACGACAACTTGCGTGGTCCATGGTCCAGTGCGGAGCAAAGGAACCTGTACTTTTACGAGCGGTCGTTAGAGGAGATCCGAAATGCAGGTGTGCCGCGGAACAGTGTTGACGTACTGATGAAACCAGTCGCTGGTACGCGGGAGGAGGCGGAGCTTGTCCGTCAATACGCCGAAGAGCATCGGCTGCATTCAGTTTTGATCGTCACTTCCGCTTACCACTCTCGCCGCGCGTTGTGGGTGTTCTCTCGAGTCTTTCGAGATACAGGCATTCGCATTGGCTTGATTAGTGTGAAACCTGGAGACGAGTCTCCACGGCCGGCAACGTGGTGGCTTAGTATTCGCGGATGGAGATTAGTGCCGACCGAATATGTGAAGATGATTTACTACGTGGTTAAATACTAACTGGATTGACGCATAATCATGTAAATCCTGTAATCCTGTCCAAGAGAGTTTATGAATATTAACGCCGCAGAAAATATAAACGCCGCGGAGATCGCACGTGGAGAGCGCTTCGAGTTTGGGCAGAACTGGTCGCAATTCTTAGCCTCCATCGACGAGGAGCGTATTCAACAGGCGGAATCGTCTCTGAAGCAGATGCTTGAAGTCGAGTCTCTCGCGGGCAAGACTTTTCTGGACATCGGATCGGGCAGTGGCTTGTTCAGTCTGGCGGCGCGCCGTCTCGGTGCTCGCGTTCACTCTTTTGACTACGATCCAAAGTCTGTTTCCTGTACGCGACAACTGAAGAAGAATTACTTTCAGGACGATGAATCGTGGAAGATCCAGGAAGCTTCAGTGCTCGATACGGAGTTCATGAAATCTCTCGGGCAGTTTGACGTGGTTTACTCGTGGGGCGTCTTACATCACACCGGCCAGCTTTGGCCGGCCATGGAGAACGCGCAAGCGCGCGTGGCGCCGGGCGGGAAATTTTTCATCGCGTTGTACAACGACACCGGTAGCCAGAGCGCGCGCTGGTATTGGGTAAAGAAAACTTACAACGAATTGCCGGGTATTCTAAGAACGCCATTCGCAGTCCTCGTCACTATTCCTGGCGAACTAAAGTTGATGGCTGCGTCAGTGCTTACGCTCAATCCGCGTCGTTACACCGATTCCTGGACGAACTACCGGCGCAATCGTGGCATGACCAAGTGGCGCGACATTATCGACTGGGTTGGTGGTTATCCGTACGAAGTGTCAACGCCGGATCAGGTGTTTGATTTTTGCCGGGCTCGAGGCTTCACGCTGACAAAACTGAAGTGTGGCTACGTGGGCCTGGGCTGCAACGAGTTTGTGTTCGAAAAGAAGTGAGCAGTGCATGAGTAAAGCTGTTTCGAAGCCGTTGGTGATACTCAGTGTCTTGGCTGTGGTGGGTACACTCGGCGTACTCATTGCGCTAAGACAACACACCGGCACGTTTACTGAAAGCTGGGAAAACGGCCGCCGCATTATTAAGGTTGGACCAAAAGATGATTTGCAAGCGGCGATCAACGCCGCGCAATTAGGCGATACGATCGTCGTGCAGGCAGGAGCGATCTTCAAGGGCGGCTTTGTGTTGCCGGTGAAGAGTGGGAGCGGCGAGATTGTCATACAAAGCTCGCGCTTGAGTGAGTTGCCGGAAGGCGTGCGCGTCAAGGCTTCGCAGTCAGCTCTGTTTGCGAAGCTGCAATCAGACACCAATGCGGAGCCGGTCGTTAGAACTGAAGCCGGAGCCCATCATTATCGTTTGCAGGGTCTCGAGTTTTCGACCACCACTGCGAGCGTGAAGATTTTCGATCTGGTACGCCTGGGTGAAGGTCGTCAGAAGCAGAAGACACTCGATGTCGTACCGCATCACATCGTTATCGATCGTTGCTATATCCATGGTTTTGACACACAGGACGTACAGCGCGGAGTGGCCTTGAATAGTGCTGAGACCACCATCAGCAACTCTTACATTTCGGATATTCATGTCGTTGGTATTGAGGCGCAGGCAATCGGCGGCTGGAACGGCCCGGGGCCTTATCACATCATCAACAATTACCTCGAGGCAGCCGGCGAGAACATCATGATCGGCGGCGCCGATCCGGGCATCCCTGGCCTGGTACCCAGCGACTTGGAGATCCGGGGCAATCACATGTTCAAGCCGTTGTCCTGGAAGGTCGGACATCCCACGTATGCAGGCAAGCACTGGACGGTAAAGAACACACTGGAGTTAAAGAACGCGAAGAACGTCGTCATCGACGGCAACGTGTTCGAGAACTGCTGGACCGACGCGCAGACAGGTATTGCGATTCTGTTTACGACCCGCAACCAGGAAGGCAGCGCGCCGTGGTGCATCGTGGAAAACGTCACGTTCACAAACAACATTGTGACTAACGCAGACGGCGCCTTAAACCTTCTTGGCACTGATAATGAGAAGCCCTCGGCGCAAGGCAGCCGCATCGTCATCGGCAACAACCTGTTTACCAATATCAAAGGTCCATTTCTCACGTTCAACGGGTTCCACAACGTCAGTGTGATTCATAACACTCACATTCAAACCGGCAACATCATGATTCTCTACGGTAAGCCGTCGCAGCAGTTTGTGTATCGCGACAACCTGACAGTGCGAAGCCCGAAGGGCTATGGAGTGTTTGGCGACGCAACGGGCGAAGGTACAGTCGCGTTAAGGAAGTTCACGCCGGATTTTGTTTTCAAGAACAACGTTGTGGCTCTTGCTGATGGCTCGCAGTATCCAAAAGAAAATCAGTTTCCCGGATCGCTGGAACGCGTCGGCTTTGTAAATCTCGAAAAAGGTGACTACCGCCTCGCACCTTCCAGCCCATACAAAAAAGCTTCATCCGAAGGTCAGGCCGTGGGCTGCGACTGGGAGAAATTAAACTTCAGCGCGAAAACTCCTGAATGACGAATTTACCGGTTAGTTCAAAACGCCCAGTGCGCGTTGCTCTCCTGCTCGACTCGTTCACTGAACCCAAGTGGGTTTTCAACATCATCAAGGACATTCAATCGTCTGCGATTGCAGAGATCTGCCTCGTCATAAAAAACGAAACGACAGTCGAGCCACTGGGCCGGCTGCGGAGTTACTGGAAGAATCGCAGCTATCTGCTGTACTCGTTTTATAACCGGGTTGACGGGCGCGTGCGTCTCGCTGAAGAAAATGCGTTTGAGGAGATGGATCTTCAACCGTTGCTACCGGACGTTCCTGTGTTGCGAATCATGCCGATCATGAAGAAGTTCTCGGATTGGTTCCCACCGGAAGCTATCGAAGAAATCAGCCGCTACGATCTCGACGTTGCGCTTTCGTTTGGCTTCAGAATTCTCCGCGGAGATGCGCTGCGCATCGCGAAGCACGGAGTCTGGTCCTACCACCATGGCGATAACCTTGTGAATCGCGGCGGGCCGCCAGGCTTCTGGGAGGTTTTGGAGGAATCTCCGATCTCCGGGGCGGTGTTGCAGGTGCTGTCTGAAGATTTGGACAACGGGCAGGTTATCGATCGTTCGTGGACGCGGACCATCGACCGGTTCTCAGTTAAAGGCAGCAAAAACAATCTCTACTGGCGGGCCTCTGCCTTCGTCATGAGAAAACTCAGAGAGCTCTACGAACACGGCGAAGTCTCGAGCGAACCGAATCTCTTTCGACCTTACTACAAACGCCTACACAAAATGCCGACAAATGCACAGCTCCTGCCGAAGTTGTGTAAGTTGTCGTTGAACTACGCTGCCACCCAGATCCGCTATAAATTCTTCTTCGACCAATGGTCGCTCGCCTACAGATTCAGGACGAGCGCTGACGATCCGAACAACAGCTTCTACCGGTTCAACTATTTGATTCCGCCGAAAGATAAGTTTTGGGCGGATCCTTTTGCGGTTCGGCACGAGGGGAAATACTTTGTCTTCTTCGAGGAGTTTCTTTACAAGGAAAATAAAGCTCACATCTCGGTGATCGAATTGAGTAAGTCGGGCGCGGGCGAGTCGAGGCCGGTGCTGAAACGTGATTACCACTTGTCTTACCCATTTATGTTTCGCTGGAACGATCGCCACTTCATGATTCCGGAGACGGCCGCTAACCGGACTGTCGAAGTCTACGGCTGCGAAGCTTTTCCCGACGAATGGAGACTGGAGACTGTGCTCTTTGAAGATGTCGCAGCCAGAGACGCGACGCTCCTTGAGGCAGATGGACTTTGGTGGATGTTCGTCGCGATGGCCGATACCGGATTTTCGGATGAGCTGCACATCTACTACGGCGAGAGTCCGTTTGGTCCATGGAAACCTCACAAGCTGAACCCGGTGAAGTCTGACGTGAGAAATTCGCGTCCTGCGGGAAAGCCATTTTACTGGAACGGCGACTTGTATCGTCCGGCCCAGGACTCCTCGCGCCGTTACGGCTACGGCATGAGAATCAACAAAGTGGTCCGGCTCACCCCCACCGAATTTATCGAGGAGGAAGTCGCCCAAGTCCTTCCGCAATGGAGAAAAGACCTGCGCGGAACGCACACGCTGAACATCTGTGAAGATCTCACCGTCATCGACTGCCTCATCCACCGCCGCCGTTAAACCCTTTATGTGCCCCTTTGTGCCTCTTTGTGGCGCAAATTGACCGATTCCGGTCATCATCCAAAAAGAATTAAAGCTTGACAAAAAAGTTTGAAACTGGAAAATAGCCCGTAGGTTTTGACCAGTTCTTTTCAAAACGATTGCAACGATAAAGGCAAACCTGTTGCGAAGCAGGGACGCAAAGCTGTGAATCTCAGTCAAAATGACTACTGAGATTGTCTAGCCGCCGAAGGCATCGGGATGTGCGGAATCCCATTGCGGATTCGCAGATCTGTGTTCTACGCGACCTTTACGCATGCAGTCGTAGAACCCGCCCGACTTCTTCTCTCTTTCGCAAATCACCCAGGTTTCCTGTCGCCCCAACAGTTCTCATCACGCTAGTTCTTTCTCGACATAACAAAGTGTAGAGAGACGGCAGCTCTTTACACATCACCGATAAATGGCACCCCCGTAGCGATGCGGGTCCGCAAACTCGGGAATCTCGCGCTGACGAGATGGTCCTGATACCGAAGTGAGGGTCACATGAGTGAGGGAGGCAGTAGGGACGGACGGCTTTCTTTCTTTTCAATTCATAAGTTGATCACCATCGCCTGCGTACTGTTCGCAAGTGCATGGAGCGCGAACGCAGCGACAATCACAGTACCCGTCGGAGGAAGCGTTCAGTCAGCCATCAACGCGGCACAATACGGCGACACGATCATTGTCCAGGCTGGGGCCGTTTACACCGGCAATATCGTGCTGCCACTGAAGAGCGGCACCGGCGAGATTGTCATACAGAGTTCACGTATCAGTGAGTTGCCGGAAGGTGTACGCGTAGATCCTTCGCAGTCAGCTCTGTTTGCGAAGTTCCAATCAGTCACTCCTGCGGAGCCGGTCGTCAGGACGGCCGCTGGAGCGCATCATTATCGTTTCCAGGGAATCGAGTTTTCCACCGCCAACGCGAGTGTGATCATTTACGACATAGTCCGGTTTGGCGGGGATCGCTCCTCCCAAACAACGCTTAGCTCCGTACCGCATCACCTCGTAATCGATCGTTGCTACATTCATGGTTTTCCTACACAGGACTCCCAGCGCGGAGTGTCCATGAATAGTGCTGAGAGCACCGTCAGCAACTCCTACATTTCCGAGATTCATACCGTGGGCATTGAGGCCCAGGCGATTGGAGCCTGGAACGGCCCCGGACCTCTTCACATCATCAACAATTACCTGGAAGGCGCCGGCGAGAACATCATGATCGGTGGTTCGGACTCAGCGTCGCCGGACCTGATGCCCGCAAACATCCGGATCATCCGCAATCACATGTTCAAGCCGTTAAGCTGGAAAGTTGGTGACCCGTCCTACGCAGGAAAGCACTGGACGGTCAAAAACATTCTGGAGTTAAAAGCAGCGCGCAACGTAGTGATCGATGGAAACGTACTGGAAAACATTTGGGTAGACGCTCAGGACGGGTCCGCAGTTTTGTTCACGGTGCGCAATCAGGAATGTAAAGCGCCGTGGTCCACAGTTGAGAACGTTACATACACGAATAACACGCTGAAAAACGTCGAAGGCACTGCGCTCAATCTCCTTGGCATGGACAACGAGGTCACGGCAGCATTTGGTAAGTGCAATCCCGCATCAACCTCGGGTCGCGGCACCGGCGCCTATATCAGCAACAATGTTTTTTACAACATTAAGGGGGCGTTCATTCAGCTCAACGGCTTCTACAATGTAACTCTTGATCACAATACCAGTTTCCAAAACTCCAATACCTATACGCTCTACGGTGAAGCATCGCTGAACCACGTTAGTACCAACAATCTGACGATAGAGAATCCATATGGCATTTTTGGAGACGGTGGCTATTTAGGCACGGCGGGACTCACCCACTACACTCCATCGTTTGTTTTCAACAAAAACCTTATGGTGGGTGCTGCGGCGAACTTCAATCCTGCCGGTAACTTCTATCCAGCGAATGTTTCTGATGTAGGTTTCTTAGATTTTGCCGGAGGCAACTATGGCCTTTCCGCTTCCAGTCCGTACAAAAATGCGGGCACTGACGGTAAGGACATCGGCGTAGATTTCGCGCAATTGAATGCTGCGCTGGGCGGCACGTCCACTCCAGCTCCGACACCAACGCCGAATTCAACTCCCACACCAACTCCGACGCCAACTCCGAGTCCGACACCAACTCCCACGCCTGTACCGGGTGCGCCGCTGGTCACTCTAACCGTTCCGGTTACCGGTGCATCATTCGTCGCTCCCGCGAATATCACACTCACTGCAACTGCAAGCGATGTCGGTGGTTCAATTACAAAGGTAGAGTTCTACCGCGGCGGCGATACCTTGATCGCAACTGACACCAGTAGCCCGTACAGCGCGGTCTGGAACAATGTCTCAAAGGGAAAATACAACTTAACTGCGAGAGCGACGGACAACAGCGGCCTGAGTACTACTTCCGTTGCCGTATCGATTACGGTAACTAATTCGCCCAACTCCGTGAACAAAGCTAAGGGCCGTGCGAACAACCTGGCCCAACAATCGCAGTCGCAGTTGCAGGAATATGCCGGCGCCGCCGGTGGCAGTTACATAGAGAATACGGCGCTAGCTTCCGACATCACGCTTCTCACCGACGACATCACTCAAGCTTATGCGGAGTTTCAGAGTGAAAGCGGAGCATTTGGAAAAAGTGTAAATGCGATCGACACGCACCTCAGGGCCGCGATGTTGTTCAGCAAGGCGAGTACTGGGTTGTCGCTGAGAGCGGCATCGAGCCCGAACATTACGAACAACCTGCTAAGGATTGCTTCACACCTCGCGATCGCGGAAGACCTGATGCGTTTTGGGGTCGTCTCGCAAACAACGGCCAACAAAGCAAGTTCGAACACAGCCAGGATCGACGTAGTGGTTGGCAAGGCAAACATCGGATATGCATTAACCGCGATTTCATCGGTGGCTCCTGCAAGTCTTGCGTCCATCTCTGGTAGTGGAAACCTGCAACCGATGACTTCGCAAACTCGTTTTGCGTCAATCGTCGGTGACGGAAATCTGCCGTATGAAGTAGGCGGATTGAGTGTCACGGTTAACGGCGTTGCAGCTCCGGTGGTGTATGCATCGCCGTGGGGTATCAAGTTCTTCGTACCCGGCGATGTGCCGGTAGGAATTGCTGAAGTGATTGTGTCGTCACAGGACGGCTACATCTGTCTGGGAACGGTCAGCGTCGAGCGCAATGGTTCCATGATCATGACCAGGAGCGAGGATGTGAACGGCGCTATAGCGGCTGCGAACGGCCATGACTTGATTGCTTCTGATTTTAACGTTGTAACTTCCGCGAACTTTGGCACAGACAAGCGCACGCGCGTGATCTTCTTTGCGACGGGCATCAGTGGAAGTGCTGTCAACAGCGATAGCAGCAATGACATTAATATCGGTGGAAAGGTGAGGCCGAATTTTGCCGAGTCGGTTACAGTCGAAGCGCGCCTGGGTAGCGGACAAGTATTCACGTTGCCCGTGAAATACGCGGGCATTCAGGGAACACTGCCCGGTCTCGATCAGATCACGACGGTTCTGATTCCGCAGCTACAGGGTGCGGGAACAGTGCAGCTAACGCTGATCGTGGGAGGACGCCGCAGCAACGCGCCGACTATATTCATCAAGTAAAGCTACTCTTCTTTGACGATTTCGAAGACCTTTACACACGCGTAGTAAGTGAGTGACGGAAACATCCGTAGAAGATAAGTATCGATATAAGCGCAAACTCTCACTGCGCTTTCACTCCAAAACGGTAAGACGTGAGCAATCCTTGAAAGCGGAAGCTGAAAGGTTCGGCTGCGGTAGGTGTAACCTTGTGCGAAGTCTTTGATTTCCCGGTCCGTAAACGGCCGTTCAAAAGGTGAGGTATTGGCCCGCCTCGGAAAGAACTGTCTGAGCCACGCATATAATTTTGAGTTTCGCAGCGGTTCTTTGAAGATCGCCCTGCCGCCCTTCCTCAGTACGCGCTGAAGTTCTCCGGCGGCGATCTCGAGATCGAGATGGTGAAGAATCGCCATCCCAAATATAAGGTCAATTGATCCATCCGGAAACGGCAGAGCGTGTGCTGTGCCAAGCAGCAGTTGCACCCCTTCACAGTGATGTGTTTCTACACGCTTCCTGGCGAGAGCCAGCAGTTCAGGTGAGATATCGAACGCAATCACTCTTGCGCCGCGAGCTGCAAGTGCAACGGTATACGTGCCGCTGCCACACCCGTACTCCAGAACAGTCTTGCCCCTCACGTCTCCGAGTAAATGAAACGCATACTCCAGTGGGAATACGGTTGTTGCTGAGGAGTCGCAGTAACGCGCAATCGTTTCTGGCGGCACTAATAGCGGTTTAGTCCATTGCGACGCGTCGCAAGCACTACGGTATATTTCTGCGCGTTCGCGTTCTTTGAGAGAAATCATGAGAGGTTTTCAGGCGCTCGTGGGAGAGCTGAAACATTACACCACAGAGAAACCGCGGCGCCAATAATTTCTTTGCGCTCTTTGGGTGTGGCGTTTTAGGAATAAACCGTTCTTTAATCCTTTCATGAATATGGTTCAAACGGGCGTTGCGCGTTTGTAACGCGAGGCCCATTTGAGATAAGCTTCTGTCCCGTTACGAAATCCAAGGGAAGTTCTTCAGGTCAGTTACGGTTTTCGCAAGAGAAATTGCCCTTTTCTGGCGAAATCCTTCAAGGAATTTGAATGAGTGTCCCGGCCGCAAAGAAACTGTGGCAAGGTCTCGCCATCAGTTTCGCTATCGCTTTTGCCTACGCCACTGTGCTGGTGAAGTTGTTCCACGACTGGTGGAATGACGAAAACTATTCGCACGGCTTATTAATCCCGTTCATCATTGGTTACATCATTTGGAGCCAGCGAGACAAACTCGCCCGGGTCCCGGTTCGCCCAACGTTGGTTTTGGGAGCCGCCGCCATCCTATTTGCCCTGTTTGCGCTTTGGGCTGGGGTGGCTGGCGCTGAACTCTACACACAAAGACTCTCTCTGATCCTCCTGCTCGCCGGAATAACGGTTTATTTCTGGGGCTTGAGCCTGTTGCGACTCGTGCTCGTCCCCTTGGGTCTGCTGTTTCTGGCGATGCCGATTCCGACTATTGTTTTCAACAAGATCGCCTTTCCGCTGCAATTGTTTGCCTCGCGTTGCGCCGTGTGGTCGATGAGCGTGCTGGGCATTCCCGTACTGCGACAGGGCAACATCATCGAACTCAAACCCCTAAACTCCTTTGAGACCAGAAAGCTCGAGGTAGTAGAGGCGTGCAGCGGCATCAGATCGCTGATGACCCTCTTAACTCTGGCGGTCGTGTTCGCGTATTTCAGTCATTCTCCTTCAGACGACGATCCGCCAAACTCCGGCAAACGTTTTGGTTGGCTCCGAAGTTACTGGTTTTGGCGAGCCGTCATCCTGGTGGCCTCGGCAGTGCCGATCGCAATTGTCACCAATGCATTCAGGGTGAGCGGCACGGGTGTGTTGGCGCATTATTATGGAACAGCCGTGGCCGATGGTTTCTTCCACTCATTTTCGGGATGGGTGGTGTATATCGTGGCTTTTATTATGTTGTTCGGCCTTGGCATGATACTTGATCGCTTTCGACCGACTCAGGCTGGCGAACAATCAGGGGATCAATCAGGGAAGCAATTAAAAGGGAAGTCGCCCGAACCTGAAACCACCGTGTCTATCACTCCAGTGGTCTCAGCCGAAGGCTCAGAACTATGAAATCGTCATTGCGTTTCGGCTTATTGCTGGTGTTGATCCTGGTAGTCGGGATTGTTGTCAACGCCTGGTCCTATCTCGGTGAGGCGCACGTCGAGCGGAAAAACTTGAAGGATTTTCCACAAAGCATCGGCACGTGGCAAAAGACGGGGAACGATCGAATACTCGACGATGAAACGATGAAGGTCTTGCGTGCCAACGATTATCTGCTGAGAGACTTCCGGAAACCTGCGGGCCCGATTGCTAATCTCTACGTGGGCTACTACGCAACCCAACGCTCCGGCGCAACTTACCACAGTCCTTTGAACTGCTTGCCTGGATCGGGATGGACTTTGAGTGAGCCCGGCAAAGCGACGATTCCATTAGCCGATGGAACGAGCTTTATCGCAAACAAATACGTGATTCAAAACGGCGAAGACAAAAATCTGATGATTTACTGGTACCAGGGACGAGGCCGCAATGTCGCGAGCGAATATTGGGGCAAAGTATACACCGTTCTGGACAGCGTTCGCTTACGCCGATCCGATGGAGCGATGGTGCGAGTGATAGTTCCGTTTACTGATTCTGAGGCGGCGGCGCAACAAGCTGCTGTCGAATTCGCTTCGGCTGCCTCGACTGTGCTGCCGGAGTATGTACCGTAACGTACGCCTGGATGGATACTAAGATCGTATAGTTTCGGAAATCACGATCGATTGACGTTTTTTAAGAATTGTCCTGGATTCAAAGGAACCCGGCAATTGCCCGCCGGATCTTCGACAATCCGGAAGACAAAACTAAACCCTGCCCTTTATTTGGGCAGCGATAATGGAGTAAGCAATGAAAAGCGAGTGCCGCGGTTACGCCTATCACATAAGCCTATTCTGTCTTCTGTTCGCAGCAGCAATTTTTCTGGCCGGCTGCACCAACCCCGAACAAAGCAAAGCCGAGCATTTAGCGAAGGGCGACGCCTACCTGAAGGAGTCAAAGTTTCAGGAAGCAACACTCGAATACCGCAATGCGCTACAGATTGACGAAAAGCTAGCGGCAGCCCACTGGGGGTTGGCGCGCGCGTTCGAAGGACTCGAGCGTTTTCCCGAGATGCTCGACGCGTTGCGCAAGACTATAAGTCTCGATCAAAACAATCTCGACGCCCGCGTCAAGCTTGGCTCCTACTATCTCGCCGGTAGCCGCAACAGATCGGACATCGTTGCCGAAGCAGAAAAACTCGCGAAGGAAGTTCTCGCTAAGGATTCGAACCACATCGAAGGTCACATTCTGATGGGCGGCGTGCTCTTTGCCCAGGAGCAAAAAGAAAAGGCCTTCGAGGAACTGAACCGCGCCATCGAGATCGATCCAAAAAGGGTCGAATCCTATCTGAGCCTGGCCCGGTTCTACATCGTCACCAGGCAACGAGACAAAGCCGAGGAACTCTACACGAGAGCGATCTCGGTCAACCCGAACTCGCCGCTGGCCCACACCGAATACGGCAAGTTCCTGGCGCAATCCAACCGCTTGCCGGAAGCTGAAACTGAACTGCGCAAAGCCGTCGAGGTTGGACCAACCGATCGTACCGCGCGGTTTGTGCTCGCGAGTTTTTACCTTGTCAACAGACAGTTTGACAAAGCTGAAGAGTCGTACAAAGCGCTGGCTGCACTGGAACCCGATAAACCGGAAAGCCAGGCCGTGCTCGCTGATTTTTATTCGTCAATCAACCGCAGTGACGACGCGGTGAGAATCTACCAGGACATTCTTTCGAAAGCTCCGGATTACACTCAAGGCCGCTATCGTCTCGCTGAGATTCTGCTCACGCGCAACGACACTCAGGGCGCCACTGCGCAACTCGAGGAAGTTTTCAAGAAAGACAAGAACGACCGGCAGGCACTCTTGCTGCGTGCTCGCATGAGCGCTCAAAGTCGACAACCGGATGGTCTGAAGAGCGCCATTGAAGATTTGAAGGAGGTTCTGAAACAGGAACCAAACTCTCGCGCCGGCTTATATTTCATGGCGCAGTCAAACTTCACTCTCGGTCACATGGATCAAGCTCGTGCCTTCGCCGCCGAGCTCGAAAAGAATTATCCGGATTACTTGCCGGCGAAGTTGATGCAACTCCAGGTCACTCTTGCGGGTGGCGACCCTAAGGGCGCTGTCTCGCTCGCCACCGACTTGCTGGCGCGTTTAGATAAAACCGCTCCCGACCGTGACAACTCCCCGCAGGTGCTGGCGGAGATTCGTGAAAAGACTCACCTGTCGCGAGGCACAGCGCAGCTTCAGTTAAGGAACGTCGCGGCTGCCCGCCAGGATTTTGAGTGGGCCAGGCAGGTGGCTCCGAACGATCCGCTTGTTTACAACAGCCTCGCACTGGCGGCACTTGTGGAAAGCAACGCTCAAGAGGCAATCAGCTCTTTCGAAAACGCTCTCAGGGTTGATGCAACTAACTTCGACGCCCTCAACGGTCTGATCAGTCTCCATGCAAATAACAAGGAGTTCGATAAGGCGCACGCCCGAGTCGATCAGGCACTCAGCGCCTATCCGAACGTTGCTTCACTTCACTACTTGAAGGCCCAGGCTCACGGCTTTCAGCGCAACATTCCGAGCGTCGAGGCGGAATTGAAGAGGGCGCTCGAGCTCGATCCGAATTACCTCGTCGCCTATGAAGCCTTGGCCGCTCTTTATATCAATACCAAGCAGGAAGACCGCGCGATCGCGGAGTATCAGAAGATCATTTCGCTGCGCCCGGAGAGCGCTGGACCATACACGCTGATCGGAATGCTCGAGTACCAAAAGCAAAACCACGATGCTGCGATTGATAATTACCGCAAGGCTCTGGAGCGTGATCCAAACAACGCGATTGCCGCCAACAATCTGGCCTACCTGTATGCCGACGGAAAGGGCAATCTTGACGAGGCTCTGAGGTTGGCCCAGGGAGTGGTGCAAAGGAACCCGAACGTTGCGGGCTACCTCGACACACTCGGCTGGGTCTATTACAAAAAGAACCTTCATGCAGCGGCGGTCGAGCAATTTCGTAAGGCCGTAGCGATTAACGAAGCACAGGCTCGCGCAGCCAATACCACGCCCAGCGCGACTTATCACTACCATCTCGGCCTTGCATTAAAAGGAAAGGGCGACAAGGAAGAGTCGCGACGTGAATTGCAAACGGCGATAAAACTCTCCGAGAAAGCTAACTTTGCGTATCTGGAAGACGCGAAGAAGGAACTGGCTACGTTGTAATTTTGAAAGAACAGAATAGGAGTGCGTTATGAGCGCTGAGTTTAGACAACGAAAACCGAGTGAGTACTTAAAGATCCTGCAGCGGCGGAAATGGCTGATTATTCTTCCAGTCATTGCCATCACCACTGCGGTGTCGTGGGTTGTCATCCAGCTCCCCGATGTTTATGAGTCAACGACGCTCATCGTTGTCAAGCCTTCGACGCTGCCGAGTTCAGTGGTGCCCACGGTTACGGAGGAGAACTTAACGCGCCAGTTGGCCAATATCTCGCAAGTGGTGACCAGCCGCAGCTCCCTCGAGCCGCTCGTAGAGAAGTATGAACTCTACAAGTCGGAGCGACTTCGTGGCGAGCCGATGGAAGGCGTCATCGAGATGTTGCGCGAAGACATCAACGTCTCCATAAACAAGAGCCGCAGCGATATCACCGATGGCTTCGATATCACTTTCAGATATCGCGATCCTAAACTTGCGCAAGCCGTCACTGCCGAACTCGCCAGCAAGTACATCAGTGCGCAAACCAGCAACATGATGACCTCCACCGCGGCTGCCAAGCAGTTTATCGACAGCCAGGTGAACCAGTCGAGAGAGGAATTGGCGGCAGTCGACAAGCAGCGTCTCGATTTTATGAGCAGCCACGTCGGCAATCTGCCATCCGAAGCAGAATCACTCTTCAATCAGTTGGCGGGTTTGCGTGAAGAACAGAAAGCGCTGATGTCGGAAGTGGGCCGCCTGCAGGATCGCCGTTCCGCTGCCATGAACCAGTTGGCGTTGATGAGGCAGAGTAACGTGCAGGGGATCGAAGATGCCGCCGAATCTCTCACCGATCCAAAAACGACGATGGCCTGGTCGAACCTGGTCTCGCGCAAGGCCGCGCTCGAAGGAGAATTAACGAGGCTGAGGCAGGAATATCGAGAGATTCACCCCGACGTCGTAGCAAAAGAAAAAGAAGTTCAGCGGGTCCAGGAGGAAATGGACCAGATGATTGCCGACTGGAAAGATAAGATCAAAGCGAAACAGGAGCGGCTCACGAAGTCGCCGAATCTTACCCTCAGCGCGGCGGAAAACGAGATCAAACTGGCCGAGAGTGAAATTAAACGCCAGCAGAGATTGCTCGAGCAGAATGAAAAACAGATCGGCTCGATTGTCGAACGCATAAACAACGTTCCCGGAGTGGAAGTCGCACTCAGCGCGATCGAGCGCGATTATCAAACCAAGAAGGCCAAGTACGACGACCTGCTGGCACAGCAGCAAAAAATCACGCTCGGTGCGGAAGCGGCCACCCAGCAACAAGGCGAGGGAATCGAGGTTATCGACCCTGCAAACTTGCCTATGAAACCGGTTGCGCCGAAACGGTTGTTACTGGCCAGTCTTGGCTTGGGATTCGGTGTCGGCCTGGGACTGTTACTGGTGGGAATAACCGAAGGCCCACGCCTGCTCACGATTCAAAACTCGGAAGACGCAAGGCACTACACCGGTCTACCGGTGCTCCTCGCGGTACCGGAGTTGTTAACTCCCCAGGAAGCGCGTTCAGTGCCGCGCCGTCGCAAGTTGTTACTTGCAGCCGGCATGGTTGCAACCATCATGAGTATTCCCATGTTGGCACTGGCGCTCAAGCTCACACACGTTTTTGAGTTCCTGATGCAAAACCGTGGTTAAGAGCCGTCGCTAAACTGGAGGTCCAATAGAGTGTACGCTGAATTTTACGGTCTAAAAGAGTTGCCATTCGCGCTGACTCCCGACCCGCGCTTCATTTACTTCACTCCGTCGCACACGGAAGTGATGGCCAATCTGCATTACGGCATTGAAAGCGGGAAAGGGCTCGTGGTGGTGACCGGCGAAGTGGGTACCGGCAAGACCACGATCCTGCGCTGGATGATGGAGCGTCTGGATCGAACGGTGCTCGTCGCTTACATCTTCAATCCGCGTTTGTCTGTGCCCGAGTTTTACCAGCACGTGGCGACTCTGCTCGACGTGCAGAAGTGGGAATCCAAGTCAGACTTGTTGCTCGAGCTTGGACGAGCTTTGGAGTCGCGTCATTCGCGCGGATTGAGAACCGTGCTGATCGTTGACGAAGCGCAGGGGTTGTCTCCGCACGTTCTGGAAGAGATTCGTTTGTTATCAAACTTTGAGTCGAATACGGCGAAGCAGTTGCAGATCGTTTTAACTGGTCAACCGGAGTTACGAGAAGTTTTGAATAACCCGGATCTGCGCCAGTTGAAACAACGCATCGCGTTGCGCTGCGTTATCAAGCCATTGCCGAACGTTGAAGAAACTGATCGTTACATCACTTCGCGTTTGCTGGTTGCGGGTGCGGAGCGCACGGACGTGTTCTCCCCGGAAGCGGTCGATTACATATTTCGGTGTTCAGACGGCATTCCGAGAAACATAAACAATCTTTGCGACAACGCTCTGCTGGCCGGCTATGCGGCGGGTGATCTAACCATCGGCCGTTCGATTATTGAAGACGTCGCCGACACGTTCGACATGCTGCCGCGCTCGGATCGAGGAAGAGGACAGACCGGCGAAGAACGCGAAGCTCCGGCGAAGATTTTTACTAACACCGGACGAGCCGAGTTGTGGAATGCGGGAAAGACAACGGGTGACACAGATTAAGACTTCTTCTCTGTGGCACAGAGACGAGAGAGGTGAATCGATGGGAAGAGTTTTCGATGCCATGAGACGACACAGCGCCGCCGACAACAACGGTAGTGCTGCTAAACAAAGCGAGAAACCAGAGCACCGTGAGGAGAGCCCAAGAATTTCCGGGCTGCCTTCGCCGCAACAGATCGAAGAACAGTTGCTGAGCGGCTCCTCAATCATGTCCGTTCCTGGAAAGACGGTGCGAAGTTCAGCGTCCACTGCGCACACTGCGGATGTACCCGGCGGGTCGGCACTCCCCGGCGGATTAGCTTCGCGTGATGCTGGGGCAACTTTGGGCGCTGCTGAGGCGACGCGCGCAGGAGGCTTCGTCAGCTATGACGTTTCTCCGGCGCGCGTCGAACCTCACTTGATCGCGGTGAGCCAGCCACGCTCGGCCTACACAGAGCAGTATCGCAATTTGCGAACGCGAATCCTGGAGGCGGGCGAGCGCATGCAGATGCGCGCTTTTGTTATCACCAGCGTGGGCGTCGGCGAAGGCAAAACGCTGACGGCTCTCAATCTCGCATGGCTCCTCGCGCAAACTGAAGGCATTCGCGCGCTCGTCATCGATAGCGATTTGCGACGCCCCTGCGCCACTGACTATCTCGGCATCGACGTGAAGATGGGATTGTCGGAAGTTCTCGGCGGACAGCTGCGCCTGGAAGATGCAATCGTCCGGCTCGAACCTGCAGGGCTTCATTTGTTACCCGGCGGACGACCGCGAGACGACGTTGCCGAGTTGTTATCAGGACCAAGTTACGCGCGCATCCTGAGTGAAGTGCGCCGCATGTTTGACTACATCATCATTGACGCTCCGCCGTTGGGAATCTTCACGGACGCGAATGTCTTGATGTCGAAGGCGGATGGAGGCCTGCTGGTCGTGCGCTCCGGCAAGACGCGTTATGCGGCCGTCGACAAGCTGTTGGACCATATGCCGAAAGAGAAGCTGCTGGGGGTTGTCCTCAATCGTACTGAAGAGCAACCGGATCAAGCTTCTTACTATTACCAGCACCGTTATTACAACCGCGAAAGAAGAGTGACTGAAGTACAACCCGCGGCGAGTGAAAGAGAGGAGGTCGCGATCGGTTAATTGAGAGCGCTACGTCTCAATGGTCGAACGATACTGTTGATTCTCGCCGAGGCGGCCCTGGTCTACGGCGCGATCATCGCCGCCGTCTACCTGCGTGTCGGCGTTGGAGATGCGCCCGACGAACTGATCGCGAAGAATGGATACCTGAAAGCCGCGGTGGCGGCTTTCTTCTGCCTCGCGGCTTTCTACCTTTTCGATTTATACGACTTCCTGGTGATGCACGACCGGCGCGAACTGGTGCTCCGGCTGGTCCAGGCGCTTGGACTCGCCTGGATCGCGCTCGCGTTCTCGTTTTACACATTTCCCGGTCTGATGCTGGGTCGCGGCATCTCGTTGATCGCGTTGCCGCTCGCCCTCGCGTTGATGGTTTTGTGGCGAGTTTCGATTCACTGGTTTCTGGGCCATCCGAATTTCGGCGAACGAATTTTGATTGTTGGTTCGGGCGATCTCGCAGTGGAACTGGCGCGTGAAGTGTTGGACCGTCCGGACGCGGGTTATCGCATAGTGGGGTTTGTGGGCACTGACGCGGATCTGCTCGGCAAGAGTCTTATCAATCCGCGAGTGATCGGCATGACCGATGACCTTGACCAGATTGTAAGACGTGAAGGAATAGATCGAATCGTCGTCGCCATGGGAGAGCGTCGCGGACAACTGCCGACAAACAAGTTGCTGCAACTGAGCCTCGCGGGGCAGGTGACAATCGAAGAAGGCGCTTCATTCTACGAGCGCATCACCAGTCGCGTCTCTTTGAACATGCTGCGGCCTTCGTGGCTTATCTTCACGGGTCGAGGCCGTCAGGCGAAAGGCGCCGAACTCCTGCGCAGCGTAGTGCATTGGCTGGTGGCCCTGGTAGGCGTAATTCTCTCGCTCCCGATCATTATCGTCACCGCGATTCTGATCAAGCTGGAGTCGCGTGGACCGATCTTTTACAAACAGGAACGAGTAGGTAAGAACGGTCGCGTCTTCACACTGACGAAGTTTCGCTCGATGAGAGTTGACGCCGAACAATCCGGTCCGGTTTGGGCGAGCAAGGGCGACACTCGCACGACGCGCGTCGGGCGCGTCATAAGAAAGATTCGAGTAGATGAGATTCCGCAGTTCTGGAACATTTTGAAGGGTGAGATGAGTTTCGTTGGCCCACGTCCCGAACGCCCGCACTTCGTGGCCCAACTGGCTAATGAGATTCCGTTTTACGAACAACGCCATCTGATTGCGCCCGGCTTAACCGGATGGGCGCAAATTAAATACCCCTATGGCGCGTCGATTGAAGATGCTCGACAGAAGCTTCAGTACGACCTTTTCTACATCAAGAACCAGGGTTTAATGCTTGACGCGATCATCCTGTTCGAGACGATCAAAATAATTCTTTTTGGGCGGGGAGCCCAATGATAGTTGATTGACGATTGTCGATTGCCAATTTCGATTTAAAAATTGGCAATCGGCAATGAATGAGGGGGTTTTGGAGGTTAATATGAAAAACAACAGACGAATGGCGCTCGCGACAGTAATGCTGCTCGCCTTGACTGTCACTGGCGTGGCCCAATCACCAACGGAACCGCAGACCGATCCGCAAAAGGCCCGGCCGCGGACCACGACAAACGGTCAGGACAAGAAGAAACCAGTCCAGGGTGACAGGCTCGAACCAGACGAGACGCCACGCACACCATCTGATGTTTCCGATGACATAAAGGCGAACCGGCAGGAACACCTGGCTGAAGAAGAGGCCATTAATCCGTACTACAACAACTTCTTCAGCACTTACCGGCTTGGTCCGGAAGACGTGATCTCGGTTGACGTGTTCAACCAGGAACGCTACTCGCGCAAAGGCATCACCATACCTCCCAGTGGTCGCATTTCACTCTCGCTCATCCCCGGCGGAGTTTTTGTCAACGGCAAGACAGTTGACGAAGTAGCGGAGATCATCACGAAGAAATACAACGAGTACATCATCGAGCCGCAGGTTACCGTGTCGCTCGATAAAGCGTCGTCATATCGTTACAGCGTGATCGGCGACGTGGGCCAACCTGGCATTCGTCTGATGAATCATCGCATGACGGTGACCGAGGCGCTTGCTGAAGCAGGCGGTGTGCTGAGCACAGGCGACAAGAGCAAGGTTGTCGTGTTGCGACGGCAGCCGACCGGCGTGCTCGCGCAGATTCCCGTGAATGTGTCGGCCATTTACAAAGGCAAGCAGGCCGATACCACGTATCTCGTGCCGGGCGATCAGATCATCGTGCCGGGAAACAAACTCAAGAAGCTCAGGGAGATTTTGGGCTTTTCGCAAGTGCTTAGCTTTGGCCGCATCTTCGGCCTTCCCACTCCTTACTAGCTTTTTGTAGGGGCGGCCCTCGTGGCCGCCCCTCCGTTTTGCCGAGAAAGGGGTGGCCACGGAGGGCCACCCCTACAATTATGACCACAGTCTTTACTTCCCTCTTACTTCTGTTGCTTGTTGCCTTCCCAGCGATCGCGCATACAGGCACGTGGGCGCGCCAACGAACGGGAACGATGTCGTGGCTTCATTCCGTTTTCTTTCTCGATCAAAAACGCGGCTGGGCAGTGGGAAGCAAAGGCACGCTGCTGCGCACTCTCGATGGCGGAGATACCTGGCAACAGCGGGCCGCATCCACTGAAGACGTCGTGCGCGACATCTTCTTCACCGACGACCAAAATGGTTGGATGGTCTGCGAAGTGAATGCTTATCAACTTAAAACCAAAGAGGATCCAAGAGCCTATCTGATGAAGACGACCGATGGTGGCGAGCATTGGAAACGAATCGAGATCAAGGGATTCGATGTTGACGCCATTCTCGTTCGCGCAGTGTTCAATCCCACTGGACGCGGCTGGACGTTCGGCGAGGCCGGCTCGATCTACACCACTCGCGACGCAGGTGATACGTGGACCAAGCTGCCTTCGCCGACGCGCCGATTATTACTTGGTGGAATCTTTGTCGACGATTATCGCGGTTGGCTCGTAGGCGCAGGCGCGACGATCATACAGACTTCTGACGGTGGCGATACGTGGTACCAATCGACTTTGCCGCAAGTTGAAAAGTCAGTTCGCTTCACCGCTGCTTCGTTCGTCGATAATCGGAAAGGGTGGGCGGTCGGCAGTGGCGGCATCGTCTATCGCACAGTAAACGGGGGTCGAACGTGGCAGCAACAGAATTCGACGGTTGATGTCGATCTGTTCGACGTGAAGTTTGTCGATACGCTCGTAGGCTGGGCGGTCGGCGCCGAAGGAACCATTATTCATACCAACGACGGCGGCGAGCATTGGACCACGGAACGCAGTGGCACCCAGCACCCGCTGGAGCGAGTGTTCTTCACTGACAAAAATCGTGGCTGGGCGGTGGGTTTCGGCGGCACGATTGTGGCTTACGTGCGCAACTAATAAAAATTTCCCGCAAAGGCGCAAAGGCAGCCAGGTATTCTTCTTTGCTCCTTTGCGCCTTTGCGGGAAAAGAAAGCTTGAATGTTATGAACAGAATATTCCTCCTTTTAATTCTGGTTTCTACGTTAACCTTAAACGTCTTCGCACAAACACAAACCGCCGCGGGCGACATAGATAACACGCCCGATCCGGTTGCGGTCCTGCGCGATCAAATCCAGGCAGCCGCGACCCCCGCGGAGCGAAATCGTCTGCAACTGAAACTCGCCGATCTGCTCGTGTCGACAGGACACAAAACCGAAGCGGTCGCGGAGTTACAACTGATTGCAAAATCAGGTTCGTTCGACCCGACCGGCTTTTACAATCTCGGAAATTTCTTCGCGCGCCTCGGAGACTCGGAAGCCGCCATTGCCGCTTACCAAACGGCCATCGAACAACGTAAAGGCAGATACTCGCGTGCCTACAACAATCTCGGAGTTGTGCTCCTTCGCGCCGGCAGGTGGGACGAAGCGTCAGAGGCATTATTGTCAGCTTTGAAGCTCGAGAATTTCCGCTACGCTGAAGCGAGCTACAACCTTGGCCGCGTTTACGCAGCAAGTGGCCAGAACGATCTCGCTGCGCGCGAGTGGCGCAGGGCATTGGCCGTCAATCCCGAACACGACGCGGCTGCCCAGGCGCTCGCACACGGGAGAAACGAAGAAAGAATAGTGGTTGCACCGGCGAAAAGCGCGATGGCAGCGTCACCATCGACAAACGTTAAGGTTGCAAAGACCTCCTCGTCTGCTCCGCGGTCTTCGGCGACTGCTTCAAAATCGCTGGAGCTCGATCAGGCGAGTTTTGCTTTTTTGCAGCGTGCGCGCAACGCGTCTGAACGCGGAAAGATGTTGGAAGCCGTTGACAACTTTCGACGCGTCTTGAATCGACAGGGTGGTTACTTTCCGCCTGCAAATCTCGAGTTGAGTTTTGCATTGCTCAGTCTCAAGCGAAATGACGAAGCGCTTGCAAACCTTATTCAAGTTTCACAGCGTGACGGCGCTCGCTATCCGATCAGTTATTTTCACCTCGCGCGGTTGTATGAGCTGAAAGGTGAGCTAAAGCTTGCGGAAGCCGCGTTCTCCCAGGCCGCGGCGACCTACCAGCCAGGCAACGCACAGTTTCTGCTCGATCTGAGCCGCGTGCGCGAGAAGCTTGGAGATGCTAAAGGTGCACTGGAAGCGATGGAAAAGTTTGTCACGCTGATGGAATCGGAGGGTCAAAAACCCTCCTGGTCCGAGGAACGCCTCGCGGACCTTCGCCGCAAAGCTGAGACAAAGAACTAGCCACAAAGGCACAAAGTGAGGTTAACGGGTTCAAGTAATTAACTTGTTGACCCGTTACTTTGTTTTGTGCCTTTTGTGCTTTTTTGTGGCTGCTTACTCTTTGGGGCGCATGTGCGGGAAGAGGATCACGTCGCGAATAGATTGGCGGTTGGTGAGTAGCATTACGGTGCGATCGATGCCGATGCCGATGCCTGCGGCCGGCGGCATTCCGTACGACAGCGCGCGAATATAATCCTCGTCCATCAACATCGCCTCTTCATCACCGCGTTCGCGCTGCGTGACCTGATCGCGGAAGCGTTCGTACTGCTCCACCGGATCGTTCAATTCAGAAAACCCATTCGCGATCTCCATCCCCACGATATACAACTCGAAACGCTCAGCTACATGTGGATTCGCGGGTGAAGCCTTCGACAGCGGCGAGATCGGCTTTGGAAAGTCTGTAATAAAAGTCGGCTGTACAAGCGTGGGTTCTACGTGCCGCTCAAAGAGCTCGAGCACGTTGTCGTTAGTGATCTGATCTTCTTCAACCAGGCCCGATAAACTCTCCTTCATCCCAACGCGACGAAACGGCTGGCCGAAATCGATGCTGTGCTCGCCGTACGGCACGTGCGTGTGTCCCAACACCGTGAACACCACCGCGCGCAGCATCTGTTCGCAAAAATCCATCATCTCGTTCACGTCAGCGTACGCCCAGTAAAACTCGAGCATGGTGAACTCAGGGTTATGACGGGTCGATATACCTTCGTTGCGGAAGTTGCGATTGAGTTCGTAAACCTTCTCGAAACCTCCGACCAAAAGCCGCTTCAGATACAACTCCGGCGCAATGCGCGCGTACAAGTCGATGTCCAACGCGTTGTGATGGGTCTTGAAGGGGCGCGCCGCTGCTCCGGTTGGGAGTGGCGTCAGCATCGGTGTTTCGACTTCGACGTAGCCATGGTCCTCGAGAATGCGCCGCATCTCTTTCACCGCGGCTGCGCGGCGTTCGAACACTTCGCGCGGGGTCAGAGCGTCGTCCTGTTCCAGTTTCAAACTTCCGGCAATCAGATCGGCGTATCGCTGTCGTTGGCGGATCTCAGGATCGTGAATGCCATGCATCTTGTCCGGCAGCGGCAACAGGGCCTTCGAGAGAAACTGAAGCTTCTGCACGTGGACCGAAAGCTCGCCGGTCTTGGTGACGAATAAAAAACCTTCAACTCCAATGAAGTCGCCATGGTCCAACAGTTGGAACAAAGTCCAGCCGTCAACCTCGCCACCCGCGGCATCGTTGCGCACGCCGGTGACGTCGGCCTTCCGGATGTAGATCTGAAGACGAGAAACACCGTCGGACAGATGGACGAACGCGGCCTTGCCCATCACGCGCGGAGGTGAAGCGAGACGGCCCGCGAGTCGCACGACAAACGTGTTGAGCTCTTCAACGGGCGCAAAGTCTCGAAACTTCTCCACGACAGACGTGATCGTGTCTTCTTTGTTGGGATCGACGATGCGGCTGCGTTCGAACTTGTTTGGATAGACGTTGCCCACGAGTTCGCGTAGCGCTTCGAGGTGCTCGTGCCGCGCGATCGTTTGGTCGTTCTCTTCGATAAACGGTATGGACATAAAAGCGCCGATTATACGACAGGCCTGCAAATCCTGTAATCTTACGCCAATGATCGAAAAGATTCTGAGCCCGGAG
>JAICGZ010000033.1 GCA_025922875.1 Pyrinomonadaceae bacterium | reverse complement strand
GTCCGAACATTTCGTGGTGGGCGGGTTTACCGATCCTCAGGGTAAGCGTGTTGGTCTCGGTGCGCTGCTCGTTGGTTATCACAAGGAGAGTGACTTCGTCTTCGCCGGCAAGATCGGAACGGGATTCAACACGGAGATGCTTCTGGATCTGCGTGCGCAATTGGACAAACTGGAGATCGAGAAACCGTCGTTCACGAAAGCTGTTGGTTTACCGCGCGTGCGAGCGCACTGGGTACAACCGAAGATCGTCGTCCAGGTCGGCTTCATCGAGTGGACCGTGCACGGCAAACTGCGCCATCCACGTCTACTCAGTGTAATTGGGCCAACACAAAATGATCACTCATCCTGACAAGATCCTGTTTCCGGACGATGGGATCACAAAAGGCGAGCTGGCCTCTTACTACGAAGCGATTGCGCCTGTCATGCTGCCGCACTTGCGTCGCCGTCCAATCACGATGGAGCGTTATCACCGCGGCATTGGAGCGCCGGGCTTCTTTCAAAAAGACGTTTCGAAAGGGTTTCCGGAGTGGCTTGTGCGTGTCGAAGTGCCAAAGCACGGCGGCACGGTTCATCATCCGATCGCAAACGACACTCGATCTCTGCTCTGGCTCGCCAACCAGAACAGCATCACGATTCACGTGTGGCCGTCGCGTACGCCGAACCTCTACAACCCGGACATCTGCATTTTCGATCTCGATCCCTCAAACGAGGATGCGCCCGGCATTTTGCGCAAGGCGGCGTTGAACCTGCGAGATTTGCTGGAGGAGTTTGGTCTGCCGAGCTGGATCAAGACTTCAGGCTCGAAAGGTTTTCACATCGCCGTTCCGCTTGATGGCAAGTCAGACTTCGGTACGGTGGCGCGCTTCGCGCAGGGTGTGGCGAAGGTTCTCGTTAATCGTGACCCGGAAAACCTGACACAGGAGTTCATGAAGGTCGATCGTGGTGGTCGCATTCTTGTTGATACTGGTCGAAACGGTTACAGCGCGACTTTCGCAGCCACCTACACTGTGAGGGCCAAGCCAGGTGCGCCGGTCTCGGCGCCGTGCACCTGGCTGGAGTTGGAACGAGGTGAAGTTGGACCAAAGACGTTTACTTTGCGAACGATGGCGCAAAGGATTTCCACAGTTGGCGATCTGTGGGCGGACATGCTTAGGAAGAAACGTTCACTCAAACGTCCACTAGACCGTCTCAAAACGCTCTCCGCAGCCGGATGATCCGTGTTCATCCACGGCCCTCATAAGCGCGCTTCAGTGGTTCGATCTCGAGCTTCTCCATCTTCATTACTTCCTGCATCACTCGATTTGATCGCTCCGGATCACCGCTTATCCACTCACCAACAATCGCTGGCACGACCTGCCACGATAGGCCATATTTGTCTTTAAGCCAGCCGCACTTCGACTCCGCTCCGCCTGCGGAAAGCTTCTCCCAGAAGTAGTCAATTTCCTCTTGCGTCTCGCAGTTCACGACCAATGATATGGCCTCAGTAAACTTGAATTGTGGCCCACCGTTCAGCGCCGTAAACTTTTGTCCATCGAGTTCGAACTCCACGGTCATGACCTCTCCTTTTGGTCCGGGCACGGCTTCGCCATATCGCGAAACATTTAAGACCCTGGAGTTTTTGAAGATAGAACAATAGAAATCCGCCGCCTCTTCGGCGTTGTTATCAAACCATAAAAACGGAGTTATTTTCTGCATCACGTCTCCTTTTCAAACTGTCGTATTACCCTTCTACTGCTAAGTCGAACGGCAGGAGAAGAAATCGACAACGGCGGAGAAATTTTATTCGCCTGTTGGCCGGGATAGATGCTTACGACCCCACAAGCGAACGTCTTCAACCAGCGGCAAAACCGATCGCCCGTAATCCGAAAGTGAATACTCCACCGGAGCGGGAACAGCGCCTTTTGGATCGCGTTTGACGATGCCGTCGCTCATCAGTTCGCGCAGTTGCTGTGTAAGAACTTTTTGCGAGATGCCGGGCATGGCTTTTCGCAACGCCGCGAAGTGTTTCGGCGATTCCGCCAGCCAGTAGACTATGATCAACTTCCACTTACCGCCGATTGCGGCGAGCGCCGCGGTTAGAGGACATCCTTCTACGGGATTCGGTCGTGCATGTTGTTGATCGTTACCTGAAAGTGCCTTCTTGATGGCGCTCATAAGTCGGTTTACAGTCCTTTTCGGAGGTGAGTAATGATAGTAGAAGTCAGAAGCTACCGGATCAAGCCGGGACGGCGGGACGAGTTTATCAAGTTGTTTGAAACACGCGCGGTGCCGGCACAGCGAGAGTATGGGATGCAGGTTGTTGGACCATTCCTCGATGTTGAGAACCCAAACAAGTTTGTGTTTCTGCGCAGTTTTCCTTCACTGGAGGAACGCGACCGGATGAAGGATGCATTTTACGGAGGCGAGTTGTGGAAGAATGAGTTGGAAGGGCTTGCGATGCCGCTGCTTGATAGTTACGACGTCATACTTTGCGAAACGTCGCCAGGCTGCGTGTTCGATTGGACCAGGTGAGACTCGATAATGCGCAGACGCTTTGCTGTCGAACCGCTGGCTTCGACGATGGCGGCGCTGCACGAACTGAGAACGCCGAATTCATCGTCTCTAAAGATCGCGCTCAGTCGCCGGTCAACTGCCTTTTGTAGTTTTGGATATTCGGAATCAGGTGCTGTGTCATCGAGTGGCAGGTAAACGATCAGATCGAGGTTCTGCATTGCATCTGAGACTCGGTCCAGCAGGGTGTTTGTCCTTTTAGGATCGAGCGCGTCGATGTAAGCCAGAAAATCGAGCGGGCAGCGCTCGTAGATCACACGCTCACCGGGGGCGTGCTGCTGAAGACGATCGATGTTGAATTCGAGTTGTCGATAGAAGTCTTCGACAGAGGGTTCCTCGGCAAACTCCTCACCCAAATCTTCAACCATGACTGTGTACGGTTCAGGCTCATGCGTGAATTCGGGATGCGCCCGCAGGAATTCGTCAATCATCGTCGATTTGCCTGTGCAGTGCGTTCCGGATACAGCGATTCTCATGGCTGTCTCTTCAGATAAACCCAGGCATCCAAACCCGAGTTCAGCATCACACTTATACGTTCATAATCCGTCGGCTCGTATGTGTCGGCTTGATCGAGTTCTTTTGGGGTAACGGTGAGTACAGTGCCTTCAACGGTATCGGACGCGAGATCGGTGAACTGAAGGTTCCGGTGATGAACGGCGCCGGTCTTTTTGATGAAGTCTTTATCTGCGGTCGCACTCATTATGACCCTGTACCCGATCAAAGTATCAGGTGTGCCTTTCAATGTGCGACCAAAGATGGCGAGTTGAGCTGCTTCGGTTTGTAGCGTTCCGTAGGAAAACAGATTCTCTGTTGCTTCGTCCTGAAGAGTCATTTTGCTGACAGCGAAACGGGCGACCTGAGCGTCGCCCGCAATTAGAAACTGGTGCCCGCTAGTAGATTCGAACTACTGACCCCTCGCGTGTGAAGCGAGTGCTCTACCACTGAGCCAAGCGGGCGGCCCTTATAAAATGGCACTTTCAGTGAGGTGGAACCAAACTGTACCCCTATTTTTACCCCTCAGTCAATGCAGTTTTACCGCTCAATCGCTGTAGGTAGAAAAACATGTCGTACTGGATAGAAATGCCCTCTGCGTAACCGAAATTAATCCATACCGTTGCACTTGGGAATTAGCCCCGTGATAATCGCGCACGATGAGTAAGTCGATCAGAACAATCTACCGAAACGGACAATCGAATTGTCCCCCTGAGGTACACCTTTCGGATAATACCTATGTGACGGTTATCCTCCCTGACAACCTTCCAGAACATGCCGCACCTGATCCAGCGTTTAGGATTCCCGATTTGGCCCAGGATATCGGACCCGAGGATCTCTCGCGCAACTTGGAACATTACCTTTACGGCCATCCAAAACAATGAACTTGTCATCCACGAACCTCGGCTATGTGGATGCTGCTGGCTGGATCGCGTTAGTCAATCGATGAGACGCCCTACACACTCAAGCCGTGCAGACTTACAGACAACTGCTTCAAGAGCAGTGTCAATAAAAGATTGAACGCTGTTGCATCAGAACAAACGTCCAAATTGTTCCTTCGATTGTCTTGTACGGCCACGCGCGATCCAGTAACTCTTTTCGCTGGATCCGCGACGCTTCAGCGCGTCTCGTCCGACGAGCCGCGACAGAAGGCCATAAGGTGTGACTGCAATTAAGTACAACAGCGTGAGCAGCACGCGACTGTTGACGTATCCAAGCGCTGCGGCGAACTTCATCCAAGCGCGGTGAAGAATCCGTGCCCCGGATGTAGAGAGCATTCCGATTAGCAGGAGCGCCACACCTGCTACTCCGAGCACCGCAACCACCGCAGTTCGGCCGCGATAAACATTCCAGCCCGCAAAAACCAATAGCACAGTGCCTACGATAAATGTAGACCTGTGTGACTGCGCCGTTGTGACCGGTGTCTCAGTAATGCTGCCTTCCGGCTCAATCAAGTTGAAATTCCTCCTGGCAGGAGAGGTTTTCTGCGAACACGTTCTCGCCCTGTTCAGACTTCAGCAACAGGTAGTCACCGACAACAAGACAATCCATCTCCGTGCGCATGAAGCATGTATAAGCCTCGGCCGGTGTGCATACAATCGGCTCGCCACGTATATTGAAACTTGTATTGACGAGCACACCGCAGTTCGTCAGTTGCTCAAATGCCTTGAGCAAGTCGTAGAAAGCAGGACTCCCGTTTCGACTCACGGTCTGAACGCGAGCCGAATAGTCGACATGCGTCACCGCCGGAATTGTCGAGCGCGGCACATTGAGTTTGTCGATTCCAAAACGCATGTTCTCCTCAGCCGTAACTTCTCGTCGCAAATCTTCGCGCACAGGCGCAACCAGAAGCATGTACGGCGAATCTTCCGTCAGATCAAAATAGTCGGCAACACGTTCGCGCAGCACCGAGGGTGCGAAGGGGCGGAAACTTTCACGAAACTTGATCTTTAGATTTATCTGCGACTGCATGCGTGGCGAGCGTGGATCGGCGAGAATGCTGCGTCCACCAAGCGCACGCGGGCCAAACTCCATGCGTCCTTGAAACCATCCAACGACTTTCTTCTCTGACAGCAACTTCGCGACCGTATCAACAAGCTGCGCACGTTCGAGGGCTCGATAGCGCGCGCCTGATGTCAGCAGGAACTCTTCTATCTGGTCCGAACTGAACTCCGGCCCGAGGTAGGCACCCTTCATTCCGTCTGCGTGTCCGTGGCAGACCCAATCTAACCGCCTCTCGTTACCGAGGTATTGATACCAGACGGAGAGCGCCGCGCCTAACGAGCCTCCCGCATCGCCCGCAGCGGGCTGCACCCAGATTCGTTCGAATGGACCTTCGCGTAGAATGCGTCCATTGCCTACGCAGTTAAGTGCAACTCCGCCGGCCAGGCATAGGTTACGTTCGCCAGTCTCCCCGTGGACGTGACGTGCCATTCGCAGCATTGCTTCCTCAGTGACCTCTTGTACGGAACGCGCCAAATCCATATCGCGCTGCGTAATCTGGCTCTCGGGACTGCGCGGCGGGCCTCCGAAGAGCCGGTCGAAGGCGTTGTTGGTCATGCGGAGACCAGCAGCGAAATCGAAGTACTTCATATTCAGGCGAAGACTTCCGTCTTCGCAGAGGTCTACAAGTTCGTCGAGGATCAGTGAAACGTAGCGCGGCTCACCGTAAGGCGCGAGACTCATTACTTTGTACTCGCCCGAGTTAACCTTGAAACCGGTGTAGTATGTGAATGCTGAGTAGAGTAGACCCAGGCTGTGAGGAAAGTGTAGCTCCTTCAATAGGTGCAACTCGTTGCCGCGGCCATAGCCGTAAGAGGAAGTGGCCCATTCACCCACTCCGTCCATCGTCAACACGGCGGCGGATTCGAAAGGCGAAGGGAAAAAGGCAGATGCTGCGTGTGACTCATGATGTTCGGTGAAGAGTACGAGTCCCTTGAAACCGGCGTCCTTTGATACTTGCTCACGTATCCAGAGCTTCTCTCTAAGCCACAGCGGCATTGCCGTCAGAAACGACCGTAGGCCAGCAGGTGCGTAATCGAGATAAGTCTCCAGCAACCGTTCGAACTTCAGGAGCGGCTTGTCATAAAACGCGACGTAATCCAAATCATTCGCCGTAATGCCCGCATGGCGCAGGCAAAAATCAGCGGCCCGTGCCGGAAAACGATGATCATGCTTTTTCCGCGTGAAACGCTCCTCCTGCGCCGCTGCAAGTATCTCGCCGTCCCTCACGAGGCACGCTGCTGAGTCGTGATAGTAGGCTGAGATTCCCAGGATATACATGCTCTATTCGCTCTTACAGTCTTTCACCGTTACGTGAGACGCAAAAGATTAAGCTACAGATTGGTTAAGTCAAATTTGGATTATCTGTTGGGCGATGCCTATTGACAATCCCATTAATATGCGGCCCGCATTGCCACGCAGGTGCTTCAAATGCTTGGGGTCCATGTTGTCCCACAGTTCTTACAAACTGAGCACTTCAAGCACAATATGCAACGCATGAACGGCCCATTTTTGTTAGGTTTTTTCGTAACCATGAGAACAAAAGGCTTGTGGATCTGAATCCTAAGCCGAAAGTCGCGCGTTGGAATGGCGCCGGGGGCACCACTTTTCCGAGCAGATCCTCGCACGGGACTAGGGCACGATTTTGAAATCTACCCACCGTGAGGCCGTGGCATATTTATCTCCGGCAAGAAGGTCGCTGACGATCACCTGAAGAACGTATTCACCCGGTGACATGTCAGCACCCAGTCGAATCGCGCTGGCGGCAGAAAGACGGCTGATGTCTGGCGGATTATTCAAGGTGAAGCGCTGCGCTTTTCCGGTGAAAACAGGTTCGCCATCGCGAAAAACTCTAACCTGTGTTTGCAGTTGTGGCTGGCCCGTAGCAGGATCCAAATGCGGATTGTAGATTACAAAACTGTATCGCATGGTTTCTCCCTGACGAAAGTGACGAACGGCGGCACTGTTTGCCGGATCGAAATTGCTGAGATCAGTCTGATTGAGCTGTGCCTGATCACTTGGCATAGGTGTTTGTGATTCCCTTTGTGTCGTTGCGGGCGGCGTGGCGTTAAGCAGGATGCCGGAGATCTCAAGCCTGCGTTTTTTCATGTCCGGCACGTCGACGAACTGACTCGATGAGCCGACTCGCTCGGAACCCTGATCTCGCAACGCGACGCGCAGTTGGTAAGCGCCTGCCTTCTTGATTGGTACAGTCACCATGTAAACAAATCCCGCTTTGAGCACCTGCCGATATGCATCGCTGCGTACTCGCAATCTGTCTACGCGGCTGACTTCGTCGACAATTTTGCCATCCTCACCGATAGTCACCGCGACAACGTCAAACTGCGCCTGGTGCCAGTCTTCCGGTTCATCAGTAAAAGTGAGAGCGCTGGCATCAACATGCAGGAAGGAGCGCATGAAAGAACCTGCCTTGGCATCATTGGCAAAGAGTGATGTAAGACGAATGGGAATGCCTGCGGCGTCAAACGGAGAAATGAGTGCGTGTAAGATCTGTTTTTCGCGGGCGTTTGCGGAAGCAGGTTTCGATCTATCGTTACTTACAGCGCCAAAAAAACCGTTACGCATACGCACGTTGAACTTGCCCGAACGTAACACCTTTAGTGACAGATGATGGAAAGTGCGGCGGCCCGTCCGAGGATCGAAAGTCGATTGGTCTGGTCGATAACCAATCAGGTAATAACCCTTCTCATCGATTATTTTCTTGATGCTGCTCGCCAGGTCGTTCGAATTATGAATGGACATACCGCCGGTCTCGTCTGCCAGGAAATCCAGACCTGACTGTAAGTCCAAGGCATCATTGTCTCGATCTTGCAAAGTTTGCGCGATTTGATCGGGAGTGTTGTAAGCGCCCACGGAGTCTTCGGCACGCAGTGAGGAGAGTGCCTGTAGGCCCTTTGCGTTGATGGTATGGATTACAACCGACGCGCGGCTCGTTTCATCAATCAGTTGTTGCAATCTTTGCGATGTTCTGTCGTTCCTGCTTGTGTTACTGAAAGGGTCTCGGTTAGATATTTTGAACCCGTCAGAGATCAGCAAAACCGACTTGCGACCTGGTAGATCACTCAACCCTCTCACTACATAGCTAACTGCCCCAAGAGTGCCAACCGCAAACAAGTCGGAACGAAACTCATCTAGTTCCTTACTCTTTGCGTCGACTTGGTCGCCGAGCTTGCCAGTGGAGGCTGAGCCAAACGGCGTAAACGCGCCAACTTCACTACGACCTCCGGCATACCACTTAATATGATCGATGGCTGCGTAAAGCTTACGCTTGTCGGACGTGAACTGCTGGAGGGCACCGATCCCGCCACTTGTGCGTATGATCGCAACGAGATCGCCAGCCTGCATTTGCTGGTCCACAAACTGTTTCAGGGCGCGCCGCACAAAGTGAGTGCTCGGAAATGAAAGTCCTAGGTCATCAACTATGAGAGCAATCGTTCGTCGCACGTCTTCCGGGCGCAATCGATCTGGAGGGACGCCCAGCGCTTCGTTATTGCGGACAGTAGGCTTCGATGGCGGTGGGGCAATGTAGGAAAAATGAGTAATTTTCTGGGCGCGATTGTCCTCGAATAACTGTAATTCCTCAGGCTTAAGATCCGTGATCAGCTTTCCGCTCTTGTCTGTGATCACCGCATCAAACTGCACCAGATTCGTCGTGATGCGCACGACATCCCCGTCAGATGGCTGTTGGCTAGGAGATGAATCCGGCTTCTGCCCGAATGAAACGGATCCAAGACACACCGTGAGAGCGACTGTGAGAAACCGCTGATTTTTCATAGCTACTCACCGAGTAGATGCTCATTATTTTCGAGTTGTTTCGACTGCTCCTTTTTAGCACGTGCTGGAATGAACTCGCATAGCTTTCAGTGCCTGCATTGTTAAATCATCCGCGGAGTCGTTGGGCACAATGGCCGTAAGCAATATCGGGACCTTCTCTAAAGAGGTAGAAAAGAAAGCTGCTACCGTCAATTGCACGTAGCGCTGTCATTTCGGACTTACCGCAAGGTGAGGCGATAGCCCCACCGTCATGACAGCAATGAGTAGCGACGCAGACAAGAACTCGCAGAAAGACCATAGAGGTAGACCCCTTCGATATACGCTGCGCAATCCAACATCTGAGCTCGTAAACTCTACCACAGCAATTAACAAATAATTTAGGATCTTTTTGCTCTTCGGGAGCCGGAGTTATAACACATGCGCCACCGCTTCGTTCTCCGTTGTCAGAGACCATCAAGAATACTAGAATTAACGGTTGTTAAATGCCGATTACGAATCATGATAATACCTCTCTTCTGACGGCATTTGTCGATCGCCTTCACAAGCGATACGCCTCTGATCTTGATTCGGTTATACATTTCTCATTGCCTTTTAGCCGATCGCAACAGGCGACCCTCGCGGTACTGTCAAATTCAGTTCCAGACCTATTGCCTCCGTATATTGACGCGGGTTCGGATCTGCTGAACAAAACTGATGTTGTGTGCTTGCGGTCGAATGAGCTCTTCCAATTAGGACTTCCCGGTCCGGATCTGGCAATGGTAACTGCACCTTATTGGATTCGTTCCACTGGTAAGGTGTTGTGGGGACGCGATGTGAGACACGAAATTCCTTGTGACCACTCGCACACTCGACTGTTGGCGTGCCAACTCGATCAGATGCAGTCGTCGCGACATCGCATTATCAGTTTCTTGCTGAAAAACGCGCACCTCAAGCTACAGGCTTATTTGGCGCGCCAGCGCTTAATTCTAATGGTTAATGCATTGTTAGAGCGGGGTATTTGGCAGGTTTATCCGGTTACGATCCAACGGCGGTTTATCGAGACATTTCCTGACGTCGAGTTGCAAAGCAACATTTCAGAGTTCAATAGTTTGTGGACACAAATGCGAGAAGCTGGGCCAGATAGACAGAAGACGCTGGCATACCGAGCGGCATGGCTGTTTGAGGTTTTTCTACGCCTGCTTTGGAAACACGCACGGTGATTACACATTCCGACTACACCAACGAGGTGAAATTCTTTTTAGAGGATATCTCCGAGTTGGGCGATGATGTTTGCTCTGTCATTCTTTATGGATCGCTTGTTAAGGAAACCATCCGTCCCGGGCTGAGCGATCTTCTGGATGCCGTGGTTGTGGTTGAGCCAGGACTATTGACTAATGAAACAAGCTATTACCGCGCGATTGATCTGATGATCAAAATCTGCTCCAGGCTTTCGCGCACTGGAGCTCCATTCCACCCATTTCACTATTTTGCCAATGACCCAAATGGATGGTCAGCAGTGGCTCTCTATGTTCCCGCCTGGACCTCGGACCGGTATAGCAGAATCGTTGCAGGCACAGACGTACGTCCTTTGTTACGTACCTCCGATTCGGAGCTGCAGTACATGCGAGGATGGTATTTTGCAACGTCTCGCTGGTTCAGGCGGCGGGCCTTATTTTTGAATGCGGTACTGGATAGACAAGAGGGACTGCGCGAAGTAATTCCGGCATTACAAGAGTTCACCCGGAATCATCCTCAATTTGCCTGCTTCGCTTGCAACCGGTCTGTAGACCGCGCTGAAGCGCTAGCTGAAATTGCTGCACTGTTCCCTGGTTTCGATATTGATTCGCTGCAGCGATTGTCCGAGACAGCCGAACAGTCGCCCACAGACATAGATACTCAGGCTGCCCAAAGATTGTTGGAGCAAGCCTTGCAATTAAACGAGAGTCTCTATAAATCCGTTGCTTCCTGGGTTGGTCAAAACATCAAATGTTGATGTGCGTGTATTACAACGTTGCGAGGTATTACAGCTTTGCTCGAACGGGTAAAGATTATCTCGATATAATCAAACGGAAGTATCCGGTTACGGAGAACTTCGCCGATTCCGATGTAGTTATCCTGCATCAGGAACCACATAACTACGCAGCCATCTACGAGAAATACCCACTCTTATCTCGAAAATATGTAATCAGCGTTTCCGTTTGGGAGGCATCCGAGCTTCCAGAGGCTTATAAGCGATCGCTGGCATACGTCCAGGAGGTCTGGACCTCTTCCAAATACTGCTACAACGTTTTTAGCAAGTACCACCCCAAAGTCGTCTGTATTCCTTATGTCGTCGAGCGCGACCTTGCTTGCAGTCAAGCAGATCGCGACTTCGTGCGAAGTGCTATTGACCACCAAACGAAATGTGTTTATTACCTGAACATCACCAAGGCGTGGGACAAACGCAAAAACCTGGCCGGTTTGGTAAGGACTTTTCGCAATTACGCCAGGGCTATGCCGAACGCCCGTCTCATCGTGAAGCTACAACAATCCAATCCAGGGCCGTGGCATTCCGATGACAGAGTCACTGTTCTTTCCGGACCATTTACTGACGGTCAGATCAATGCGTTATACGAGCTGGCAGACGTTTATGTTAGTCCCCATCATGGCGAAGGTTGGGGCTTGACACTATCGGATGCGATACTTTTTGGGAAGCCTGCGCTGGCAACAGGATATTCAGGTAATCTCGAGTTCATGACTCGGGAGAATTCGATTCTGCTCGACTTTTCAGAAGAGCACATTCGGCCGGAGGATTGTTTTGCATACTTCCACAGTGGCATGAAATGGGCTTATCCAAACGAGGACGATCTTGGGGAAAAGATGGTGGAGTTATATGAGAACCATGAGAGCACTTCCATAATCAAGATGGTCAACAGGGCGAGAGAGGATGTGAAGTTATTCAGCTCGGATCATGTCCAGCACTTGATTCATGGACGCCTTGACCAAATTCTTTCTTCCTGATTCCAGCAGAACCGGCCGCTTTGTGAGGCAAAAATGAAAGCGATCTATTTTCGAGACATTCCTCAAAATGTAGAAGCAGTTAAGTCTCGCGATCCGGGCTTTCATCTCACCGGATCCACGATTTACTGCTGGGACGTTTTCACCGCGCTGCTTAGATTCAGCACTTATGATCGCTTCCTCCTGCACCGCCCTACTGCGAGAATGAGGGATATTTTTCTTGAAGGACCTGTCTATGCCGAAAATCGTAATCGCATCACCTTTTTGAGTCCAAATGAACTGTCTGCCTTTCGCAGTTTTGACAACACGGTAATCTTCCAAAACAAAGCTGACCTGCATTTCGGCGCACGTTTGCGAAGAATCAGCGGCTGCGCCGAAGTACCAATAACCGGCGTCGTGCACTCTTTGAACTATCGTTACCACCTTTTGAATATCGCTCGGCTCCTCACAACTTCGTTACAACCTTACGACGCCATAATCTGTTCCAGTCGTTGTGGCAGGGAGGTGCTGCTTAAATACATTGAACTTATGAAACACAGAATGAGATCCTTCCCGGGCCTCGATTCTTGTTTTCAGACTCCAGTCATACCGCTGGGAGTCTATACAGAAAACTTTCGGGCCGACCAATCACGTGCTTTCCTTCGTGCTTCGTTGCAGTTGGATGGTGATGCTGTGTTCCTGTACGTGGGACGACTATCTTCCAAAAGCAAGGCAGATTTGCATCCGCTTCTCATTGCTTTCGCAAGAGCACTTTCAACTCGAGAGAATGCCTGGCTCTTGCTTGCGGGTGATGATCCCAACTTATTTCAAACGGAAAACCTCCGTCAGACGGCAGAACAACTCGGGTGCGCTTCTCGCATTCGGATAATCTCAAACCCGTCCAAGCAGACGAAGCTGGATCTGTACAAGACCGCTGATGTATTTGTGGCTCTCAGCGATAATCTCCAGGAAACATTTGGCATCTCTCTTATCGAAGCTATGGCCGCTGGATTACCGGTTGTTGCGGCCGATTGGAACGGTTATCGCGAAATCGTTGTACCTGACGAGACCGGGTATCTTGTGCAGACCATGATGCCGCTGTATCCACCAGGGTTCGAAGTTCACCGCGAATCAAGTGAGAGCGCTGATCTACTTGCTGCGACCACAAGCGTGGACGTCTCCGCCCTGACTAGCATCATTGTGAAATTGTCAGAAAATAAACAGAAGCGAGCCGAGATGGGCTTAGCCGCACGGAAAAGAGCACGCGAAACATACGACTGGAAAGTCATCATTCAACGGTACGAAGAGCTGTGGGCTGAGTTGCAAAAGCGAGCTCGCGCAAGCACAGCAGTAGATCTGACACCGACACTCGATTTCGATGATTATGACTATAGATCGGTTTTCAGTAATTACGCGTCAATAAACATTACGTCCACCACCTCTTTTGTCCTTACGGAATTGGGACGTTTATGTGCCGGCGATCCTCATCTGTTAGAAACTTATTGCGGCGCCAGCGCGATTACGTTAGGTAGCACCGATTTCTTTGCGCTGGATCAAGTGTCTTCGATTCTGAAGGACCTTACGAAGGTTCAGCAGGCTACAGTAAGCGAACTCACTGACCAACGAGAGCAAAACGTAGACGCGTCGTTAGCAATGGGATTAATATGCCGAATGGCAAAATTCGGTCTCGTCAAACCAGCTTAGATTGACCAGCCGCTCGCGACGAAGCGTTCCCAGTACCTCTCCATCAGCGCCTTGTGACTCTCCGGTCCCGGGTGGGAACCATCTCGACCTTTATCGAGCTGCGGCATAGCCCCGACGTAGCGGCTCAACGAGATGTGCGCGCGGATTCTAACGAAATCCGTCGCGTTGATACTCGAGAACAACCACGCACTGTCGCCCAGCAGCGCCTCAACTGATTTGTAGTTCCTGAACAAGTTGAGGTCATCATCCAAAGGACTTGTAAGGCCGGCGAAGTGCTCATAAATATCTCGCAAGACTCGATTGCTGGGCCGGAAACTCGGAACGTAAGTCAGCAACTCATTCTGAACTGACACATATTCGCGCCGTACGGGATGAGTGAAGTTAATCAAAACGATTCCAGGTTTTAGTATCGGCGTCGCGAGGTGCAGCAGCCGTGCAATGTAATCATTACTGCGCCCGACTGCGCCGAGATTCAAAACCGCCACGGTCTTTCCGGTCTCGCTTCTCAGCTTCTCCGCAAACAGTTCGTGGAACAGGTGAGATTGAGGAAGACCTATGCCCATTACGTAACTGCAACCTATCGCGACTATTCTGATATCCGCGCGAGTATCGAACGGGACGGAGCGATAACCGAGGTTGTTGAAAGAGTAAGTAATGTCGTTCCATTCAACGGTCTGATCAGCGGGAGTGGAGGACAGGCGTGGCAAGACACCCGTTGGCAGAAAAGAATTCAGGTTGCTCGGTGTGAGGTCTTCAGATCCCATTTCTCCCGGTGATTGTCTTCAGGTTTGCGTTCGGGCTGCGCTCAATATAGTGGATAGATGTTGGAATCATTCTTCTTCGCCTGTTTCAGCCTTGCTCTGCGCAGCCTGCGGAACTGTATGTAGGCTAATACATCGGTTATCTTCTGGATAAATCTTCTAACCATTGTGAATACCCATAAAGCTGCCCAGACTTATAGTCTCAAAAGGCTCGCCGGTCAAACGTCACGATCTACAAAGTGCTCCCTTTCGCGCCTCCATCCAGTTGATTGCCGTGTCTGCTTCCTTCCCCCACCGCTGCTCTAAGCGCTCCAGATCCTGTTGGCGGGAAGCAGCGTTGTATGAAATAGACCAATCCTTTGAATACCTGTTAACTAACGGGTGACTCACAACTGCATCGAGTTGTTGCTGGCTTACCGCAAAGCCGCCCGCCTTCGCAATCCGAGATAACGCTTCTAACGGATGATCAGCTACTTCGTCGCCATCAATCACAAAGACGCGCTTGCAATTAACGCTTGAGGATAATCTCTGAGATAGCAGATTATCTGCCATCCACATGCAGCAGGCGGCTTGGGCGTCACTTAAGTGCGCAATGTCCACGTCGTGGAACACTTCCGCAAATTCGTGACGTTTGCTCATTTGATTTACCCGTTTACGCACCCATTGGCGTCTAAATTCTGCCTTCAGAATTGATAGTACAAAGCGGCGAACCGGAGTCGAAAGGAAAGTGATTGTGATCTCAGTGTCTTGAAGCAGGCGATTTCCGAGGATGTTGCACGCCTCATGAACCTTGATGACAGGTCTCTCATTATCCAGATAAGTTCGCGCCAGCAGTTTCAGGCAAACCTGAAATGCCTCTTCCCATCGTGGAATCGATTCCGGAGTGAGCGCCAACTGGGTCAACAGGCTGGGCTCTTTCAAAACAAAGCAGTCGGCGAAAAGCTCGAAATAGCGGGCGAGCAGTGTCGAACAACAAAACGCGGTATTAAGAATGTAGTGAACTCCTCCCGTCTTTGCGCCAGTACTTGCGCTCGCGAGAAGCACATCATCGAGGTTTACGAAGTGAGTACTTTTGCCGATATGGCGTGTGCGTACGTCCAGAAAGACAGAGTTGCGATAACTCTCCCGGGACATTTGCAGGAACTGTAGGGCATTATTCCCAAAATCCATGCTCACCGGATAGAACTCAGGTGATTTAAATAGTCTTGTCAGCGTATACATTTTGAGTTAAAGCCGTTTCCGATCTGACTTGCAGACAATCACCATAAATAGCCATCGAGCAACACCGTGGCATCGAGAATCGTAGCTGAACCTGAGGCCGGCTCAATGCCGTATGGATGCAGAGTGCTATGGACAAATAAGCGATTAAACTCGAGCTCAACGGTGGTGAAATCGTGCATCGCCAACCGGGCTACGCGATCTTCCGGGAAAATGTTTTCCAGCACTCTAACTCTTCCTTTCCCGCGACCATCACGGCGAGTAAGCGATAATCCAAAGTGCCAAACAGCATTCACTTCGTCTTTTAACAGGTTTCGACTGAAGCCCGTGAGGAAAACTCGCAGCTGAGGTGTAGAGACGTGGACATGAGAGGCTTTAAGTAGTTGGTTTCCCCAAAGACGAAGGCGGTCGTTGAATGCTTCCAGGAGGTCCGGCGTAAACACGCGCTCAGCGCTCGTCGTAAGAAACTGATAATTATTTCTGGAGAATGCAAACTGAAGTGGTGTGACCCCAGCCTCTTCTTGAGCTGAGTTCAGGATTTTGTCTTCGAATTGTTTACGCAGTGCATCAGCCAGCTCAAAAAAGTTGTCCTCAACATGTAATACTGACACGTTCTCGTCAAGCTTGCTCATTCGTAGTCCTTAATAGATGTGAAATCATCCAGGCGATCTGCCGAGAGTTCAGGCGTAGGAGGAAACAGGCTCTCATAGCCAGCTACGAAGCCGACTAGGCTAGCCCGCTGGAATCCATCTATCCCCAGGTTATATCCGCCCGCCGGAATGAGCCCGGCGATAATTGCTCCTGCCAATCCCATTCCCAGCGCAGCCATGGATAGAGCATGTGCGGTAGCGCCCGCCCGCATCAGTAATCGACGATGGCCAAAGGCTCCATTAGCTGCACAAGCCTGGGCTAGGTTGCCAGTGAACCATACAAACAAAGGCGCGGCTGCGAGTTCGGGCTGCACAAATATCTTCGCATACTCTGGGCCAGGCCGAACCTCTGAAAGCAGACTCAGCGAGTGGCTTGGGCGATCATAGACGTAGGCGCCTTGAGCGACTCCGTCTACCTGCAGAGCGACAACTAAAAGAGTAAGATTCCCGGCTTCATATTCAGCTAGCGGAAAGTTCCTGATTTCGAAGTCGCTCGCCATATACAGCATTGTACCAAGCTGGGCGAGCGATACCGGGCGGCGAGCAAAATTACGAACGGACCGGCGATTTGTAAAAGTTTCTCTTAGTGAGCTGCCGTCGCGGAGCGGAGGAGGTAAGCGGAGCGATGGCTCTCCTTCTTCGCTCGAGCTATTCATGTCGCTAGCGACAGGAACAACGTAGCTGCTGATTTCATCCTCCCGTAACCGGCCGTCATCGTAAAGCATCTCAACCAGCTTACGCGGCGCTACTCCCGAAAAGTCATGAACTGGTCTGCGCGAACGCCAGCTCGGTATTGAAGTTAGTGAATAGGAGGAAACCGATCCTTTCGGCTTGCAGGAAAGAGCCATCAAGGCGATTGACTGCTCGACAGTCGTTCTTAGATTAAATTGTTCTTCAATGACATCGTCCGCCCAACGCGGAGCAACTCGCAAGTTTATATTCAGACCTACTGCAGCGAGGCAAAGTTGGCCGATGGCTGCACCGGCGTCTAAGTTTATGAGCTTGTAAGCAAAGGCGCCATACTTGGTTGCTACACGACCAAATGCTCCCATAAGTGCGATGAGAGCATCGGGTAAGTCTTCATTATCTCCTGGCCCCAGCCCGAGTGCCCGGCGCATGAACTCATCGACTGGTAGGCCTCCGCGGCGCCGCTCAAAGAATTTCAGCGAATGCTCGTTCGATTGGTAGAAATAGAATCCAGGTAACAAACCTTCGGCGTGACGCACGACGACGAATGGCTCTACCGACCCAAAGTTACCTCCCGTGGGTGCCCAGCGACGTACCTGAGGGCCGGCAACGTTGGGCTCGCGAATGCCCGCACTAAGCAACAGTAGCGTAGAAAGATCATTTGCACTCAATGGTGACCTCGATGAGATCACATCCGTTTGGCTCATCACATCCAAAACAGGACGCTCAAACGGTGGCAAAAGTCGCGTAAGTGCATGCGTTCGGCAACTTGGCAGCTCCTTTCCTTCATGCGCGAACTGTCTCGCATAGGCATCACTCCCGTAGTAGATGCCTCCCGGATAGTCGTCACCTTTTGGAGCAACGTAATCCTCGAAGACCAATGAGGTGTCGGTTACCCCAAGTGCAGTGAATGTGCTGCAGTCGGTGCTTGTCAAATTACAAGGTCGACACTGTGAGCAACCTGGCACTCTGGTGTTGAAAAGAAGAGTCGAGCTGCAGTGTTGCAAATCGTAGCGCCGAAAAGCGCCTGGTCCTGGAACGGGCAGGATCTGGGCCAATCGAAATACGATCTCTGTGGCGGCCATAGACACCCAGAACAGATGGTCATACGAAGACGCATTCGTCTCCGAAGAAATCTTTCCATGAACATCATGAAAGCATCGGTAACATGGAGTGTTTTTTACCTCAAATAGCGGACCTACATCCGCATAGTTGGCCTGTGGATGAACGACAAATCTGAACCAGCTTCTGCCGTTCACGGAGCACCATTGATCAAAACTAGAAAACCATTGGCGATCCTCACCTGTCAGTGAAAGTGAAACAAGAAGTGTCGCAGATTCGCCTGCGTCTGTGCTTGAGAGCCAAAGATCTGCAGACTCAGTAGGTTGGAAGATTACCTGACCAACTCCGGTATTTTCCAACAAGGCCTTGAGCGTCTGAACCGGATGAGAAATCGATTGTCGCGCAAAAATAATTACTCTTGAGGCCCTTAGCTTTTCGAATTGCTCGTTGCTGTTTTGAGTCGAATGACAAAAACGACGAAAGAACGAGAGTGTTTCCTCATTACGGATCCCACGACTCCCGGCAAGATCGGCGCTTTCCTCCAATAAGCCCCAGTCAGACAATTGAGCAATTAGGTCATCCAAAAAATCTGAAGAGATTCCTGGCAGCAACGCTCTCAATTGTTCCATGGTGCGGCTTCCGTCCAGCAGCGCAAGTACCTCTGGCAATTTTGGAGAGCTATTCTCGGCCTTCAAAACCCGAACTGCCACGGAGCCATCGATGAGGCAACCGTTCTCCAGTGGCACAATCACGAGCTCGCTCAACAAACGAGGACGCCTAAGCCGAACTCTGGAGCGGGAATATTTCCCGGCATACTCCATGTTGAATTGTTCATTCATTGGGTGTTTCTGGCCATAGATACGCTAGACGCTTTTGCAACTCAGAGAAGCTCCTGGTTGCTGGCGGTCTGCGCAGGCCGCAACGAGGGCAGTCATTTACACCAACCGCTACCGTCTTAGTGATGTCCAGGCTGAGCATATCAATCTGCCAGATCTCACCTGGAACAGCCTGCTCTCGTTGAAGAAGTGTAACAGCCTCATTAATTCGTGCCGCACCCATCATAGCGAATGGTTCGAGATATCCATCGGGGCCCGCTTCTGGATGCGATGCGTAATAATCCAACAACACTTCTCGTTCGTTGGGCCAGGCGGCATGCTGTCGGCAGCGTATATTCCAGCAATGCCAGCAGCTTCCCGCTCCTGGAACTACAAAGGGACCCACGATCATGGCTGTGCCATCGAGTATTACAGGCAGGAATCGAGTCCTTCGCTCGAAACTCAGATCATCAAGGAGTGCACAAAGCCTTGGCACGGGCCGCCACGCAACTACGACGTTAATATCTGCCTTGGACCAAATCTGATCCCGCATTGTTCCAGCCGCGATGGTCGTTTCGCGGAACTCAATCAATGTTCGTAGATGCCGTGCAACGGCTTTTCCGAAAGTTCCAACCGTAATTAAGTGTAGGGCGCTCTCCATGATCCGGATAGTAGCTTTGCTTTGAGGGCTAGTCTGTTAGTCTTTTAGTTAACGAGTTGCAGCAGATGTCTACGCAAACGGCTGCGGCCAATGATTGAGACGCACCTCACTGTGAACCGGATAACCCATCCTTTCAGGAGCCTCGTAAAGCCTTGAGTGCCCAAGATACCGAGCGCGGTAATAGAACCCAAGCGGTTGCAGTGAAGGAATAATGACACGCACAGCCCAAATGCCTGCACGTACTGTTTCGTCCGTACTCAGATCTACTGCATAAACATCCATTCCACGGTGTCGAAACAACGACAAGACGGCAGCCAGGGACTGAGCCACATCCTCATTACTAATTGGCGTAATCTCGCTCAATGGTCGCCGCTGAGTTTGGCTTAGCAGAAAATCGAAAGCGCCGCTATGTTCGGCTCGGGCCATGTAGGTGGCGCCGTGGAAAAAATCGGTGAATTCGTCCCAAGTCGCAGGAACTGACCGTGGTTTGCGGAAAGCCACTCTAACTTGAAAGAGGTCCCGGATGACCTTCGCGACAGCCTCCGGAGCGTTCAGTGCCGTGGCGCACGCAACTAGTGTAGTCACTTGCCTGTTTGCACGTGCAACGGATAGAGCGTAAATCGTCGGAATACCGATATCCAAAGTGCCATCAAAAAACAGATATTCGAGGTCGCTACAAGATTGCTCATAAAGCTTCCAGTAGCTTGCTAATTGCGGCGGGAAACAATCGACGTCAATTCTTGGCAATGGCAGCTTCTGCAGCCAGGTAAGGCTAATTGCATCACGTTCAACAACCTCGCAAATCGCACCCAGTAGAGCTTGTTCTAACGAAGTGTGCGCAGCGCAACCTGTGGTAATCGGAATATTTATTCTCTCAGCCGGAGTGGCAACTCCAGTGTACAAATAGGCCATGCATGCGGGCAGATAGACCAGTCGGCCGTCGAGCAAAGAAATACCTCGCACCCATCGTAGAGGCGATTTCTTGGTTGGTTCCAGAAGCGGACAGCGAGGATGCGAGAGTTCCGTCTTGCTTAACCTGGGGATTGTATCGAGGTCTAAAGCATCACGCCCCAATTCCTCTGCGCTAGCGGAGAGGAACTGGTCCGGGCTATACACAGCGGTGGAGTACCTCTCGAAAGCTTCTCCAAGCGCCGGCAAGAGGGCATCGCTTAAGTTGACTCCAGTACCGAATGTTTGCATCGGTTTTTTATTAACGCGCGGGGCTAAAGAATCGGACAGGCCCCGCTGGACCACGCGGGTATCGCCTACATCAAGAATCTGTGCAACCAATCTTGGTTCGTCACCCAGGGAATACACGTACGATACATGACGAAATATCCCATCGCGTAGTTGAATAGGATCGAAGGGATCTTTCGACATTGAGTGGTCCACAGAGTTAATTATTAAAGATTAAAGAAGCTTCTGCACGAAAAGCGAGTTGCATCACTACTGATTCTTCTCTGCGAAATCTGTGTATCTCTGTGATCTCTGCGTAATCTTAGTTGTGGGAAATATTTAACGCAGAGATCGTAGAGCAGAATCAAATACAGCACGACTCTTTTTACCAAGTAGAAGAAAAACTTCCTTAATCGCATGATGCCAGCGCAGGATAAGTTTCTCAAGATCTTGAGTGAGAACTTGGGGGAGAATTCGCAGGCACTACTTTATAGCGATTGGAGATGTTTTTACTGCAGCCGTCGCGGCGATGGAGATAACGGCGTTGGTGCTCTGGTTAAGTTAACGCCTTGATCATCGAGCCAGAATGCGGCCAGTAACTTTCCTTCGTTGGACAAGAATAGCACGCGCCTTTGTAATCTGCTCGTGACTTAGTCTGTCAATAAGTTGCTCTAGAAGTTGGTCGCCTTCACGATTCTTCCGTTCCGAGCTCAGGCTGTACCAGACATAGGCCTCTAAGAGATTCACTTCGGTGCCAATACCACGCTCGTATGCCTTCCCAACCTCAACCTGCGCGGGAGCAAGACCGCGAATTGCAGACTGTTGGTAACAAGCAAATATCCTGTCGAGCTCTGGCTTTCCAAAGGTGCCAGTCTCGTATAGCTTGGCTATTCTGAAAGGGGCTATGGGATTACCAGTCCGCATTGCTGCCGAATAAAGTTCCAACGCCTTTATGTAATCCTTGTTTCGGCGAGTCGGTAGCTCACCGGTGGCATATTCCTCGCCCAGATGAAGCAACGACCAACCATCACCCAGGGCTGCGCCCTTTTCGAACATGTTCTTAGCTATTATGCCGTTTCGTTCGACACCGATACCGTTCCGATAGATTAATCCCAGCGCGCTAAAGGAATAACTGTCTCCCTGTTCCGCCGCTTTTTTCAGCAACGAGATTGCCTTTGCAGTGTCGCGAGGCAGACCTTGTCCTGTCTGATACATCAAGCCCAGGAAGCGAGTCCCTACAGGGTTACCCGCGTTAGCAGCAGCTTCAATTAAATCTTTACCGCGATTCGCATCTGGGTTGACGCCCAGCCCAAACAAATAGCAGGATCCGAGCCAGGCCTTCGCCTCCACAGAACCGCTGTTAGCCGCGACCTCAAACCACTTGAAAGCATCGTAATAACTTCGGTTTGCCTTGATACCGTTGTAAAACGCCTTCGCGACCTTCAACTGTGCTGCCGCATCGCCTTGTTGGGCTAATGCGAGATTCCTGTTAAATGATGAAGAGCCTGAACTGCGGCAAACTTGTGCTATCGCAGATAAGGAGAGGAAGAGGATACACAACAGGATAACCGGGACGCGTTTCAGAGGCTCTAAGCGGATTCTTGCTTCCATATTCACCCCTTTGCAACCTTGCGGCGCGTTCATGATTGAGCGCAAGTTAGTGGTCCAGTCGAACTGTGCTGAGTCAAAGATTTTTGCGCAGTATAAGAGTGAAAGAACAGAAGATCAATAGAAATCCGAAATTATCATTGACTTCTTAATATTTTGCCGTACAATACGCGCCGACTCTCTTCTGCACCTAATAAACTACGGCTCCTTGACGAAATTGGTTGGCGAATATGGCAACCGTCAATAGATTGCGTAGATTCCTTTCGCGAGTTCTCGTTTATCTTACCCTCGCTTCTAGTTCTACTGCGCACGCCCAAGCGAGACATTCCTTGAGCCCGGGATTGTTGGTTCGATTGGAAAAATCAAGTTCTCAGAACTTGAATCCGCGGTGTCTGGAAGTAAGCACTAAATTCCCTTTTGTCAGAGTGGGACGAATGCCGACTCATGGTGTCGCGCCCGTGGTTGAGATCGCAACCTTAACAACCTTTAATTCGAGTACCGTTAATTCAAGGACATCCACCGGATTAACCTCCCATTCTCTATCGACAGGATCGTATAGCGGTCCGGCGACGCTAAGTCGTTCCCCCAATCAACCATTCGTCGAATGGAACGTGCTGCAATGCGACGGCTGCAATACTTGCTCAAGTTGCTTCTGCTTCTGTTGCTTCACCTGCTTTAGCTGCATATTTTGTGCTACCTGCGGCTGCAGCAGTTGCAGCAGTTGCGGAACTTGCTCGAGTTGCGGAACTTGCGCTTGTTGAGAAGCCCTTTGGTGATCCAGCTGATTGCCAGAGCTGCTTGGACTGCCCACGCTCGGTTAAGTTTCTAAAGCTCTATTCAGCGCTGAAAGGATGCGATGGATTTTGGTTTTTATTCGAGTTATGTCGCCTTGTGGATTTGGGTAATCTTTCAAGGCCTCTTGACGCTGTTTATCTTTAGACAGGTCCTGGAGTTAGAAAAGCGAGCAAAGAATGTAGTGGGGCTGGCTGATGGTAAGGCGCTGGTGGGAACGCGAGCCCCTAAATTCTCGGGAGTTGATTCCGTTTCAGGGCGACGCGTGGATCTCAATATCTTTGATGGACGAGGAGGGGTGATTTTATTCCTCAGTGCTCATTGTTCCATTTGCCGTAGTCTGTCAAAGACCCTCCAGGACGGTTTAGTGGAAAGCCTGCCGCCGATGGTGGGTATCTGCACCGGTGACACAAAGGCAGCGATGAAACTTCAAAAGTACCTCGCCCCGCAGATCCCTCTACTTCTGGACGGAGCTGAGGACGCCGTCTCAGCTTATAAGGTCTCGGGCTACCCTACGGCTGTTGTGTTAGATAGTAAGCGTATAGTCCGCGGCTACCACGGAGTAAACAGTGCAGACGACATCAAGCGGCTCGTTGCTTCATCCGCGGCTGATGACGAAAATGGGCGACCAGTAATCGCCACTACGCCCTCAGGACAAAGCGTATGAAAGACGAAATTGCAATAACAAATTCGCGTTCTCAACTTTCCGCGGGTTACGCCGTACTGTTTGCGAGTCTGGGGGCTGCGATTATCGTCCTGCCTTTCAGCGTCAAGTGGTCGCTGCTGCCCGCGGCGGTGCTGGCGGGATGGACGCAGATCGGCGGCCTCTGAGGGATGTCGCTCCTCGGAGCGCTGACGCCCCTCGGGAAGGTGGCCGGAGTCAGGAGGATTTGGTTGAAGAGCACGTTGGCTTATACGCTCGCAGGCGCTCTAAGCTCGACCCTCGTGGGAGCCGCGTTAGGATCGATTGGAGCTTGGTTGCAACGAGGTCAGCAGCGCTGGCCGGTGCTATTGGTAATTGCGCTTTTGGCTTTCTGTCTTGCGGCACGAGAGTGGGGCTGGCTCAAGTTCCCAATCCCTCAACGCAAGCGCCAGACAGAGAAGGTGTGGGCGCACGAATTTGGATTCGTTGGTGCTTCAGCGCTTTGGGGGTTTCACATCGGGCTGACGTTTGCCACTTGGATCAATTATGGGGGAGCTTGGGCATTAGCGGGAGTGTGCGTGGCGTTCGCTGACCCGCTTTATGGTGGGACACTAATGCTGACCTATTGGCTCGGTCGAACCTTGCCGGTGTGGTTGGCCCCGATGTTGAATTGGAGTGGGCCGGACAGTTCCCAGTTGACAGCAGACATTTCGGCTGTGAGCTGGCTCTATCACCGACTGGCTGGTTTCGGACTCGTCTGGTCAGGCGTGGTGGTGGCCTGGCTGGCATTTGAAGGACTGAGCGGGAATTGAACTTCATATGCCGCAGATTTTTGCATTCACGTATGTGCTGCTAGGTGTGCTGGTGGTCCTGCACGCTCTTGCGTTGCGTGAGGCGTTACGCAGGGCGGCCAGGTTAAGCAGGTTGTACTCTGAATTGGAGGAACGTCAAAAGCGTGAAGCGTCCGCTGGCTCTGAATGGGCAGTATCGTCTGAAACGCGCGTGCCTGAATTTTCCGCTCCGTTACTCGGGGCGGATGGCATAGTGACGCGGGCCGACCTGGAGGGCCATGAAACCATTTTGCTTTTTGTGTCACCTACAGACGCAGTTTCCCCGGCTCGGCATCGCTTCTACCATGGATTGAGTAATCCTTTTCAATCCATGTGGAATCTTGTCGAAGGCCAGGTCTACGTAGTTTGCAAGGGTAGCCGCGAGGAGTGCGAACGCTTAACCTTGGGAAGTCCCGCACCGAGGATCGTCGACGAGGAGGGACTTCTGTTTGACAGTTTTCTCATCGACAGGACGCCCCGGGCCGTGCACTTGGACGAGGAAGTGAGAGTTACCCGTTTCGGTGAGCCGGATGACTAAAGAAGCGCTCAAGACGCGGGTTAATCTAGTTGGTGGTGAAGTTACTAAGAACATGACTGGTTATGCCGCTTAGATCTGCGGCCACGTTGTTCCAGTCACGCACTATCAGGGTGGTTATGGATCAGAAGCACCGTTCATGGTCTGACGATCTCCCCTATAGCGGGGCGGCATTTGCCCGAGTAGACACAACCATTTCCTGTGTGCTCACGCGTTTTCATCTACGCTCTAGCTGGTCGCTGATTCCGTTTTATCTTGCCTTTCGTCGAGTGAGACGCGAGGCTCGAGTGATCGCCGGGCTGCTCCAGGCTTCCTTCCTAATCGAGAATCGGCGCACCTGCTACACGCTGTCCTTGTGGAAGGACGAAAATTCAATCGTCGACTTCGGGAGTGTTCGTTCGCATATCACGGCTGCCAACTCTGTGTTCTCCGGGGCCTATGGCCCGCGCCCGGAGATATGGTCAGCACAGTTTCGCCTGTGGGCCGTGAGTTGTCATAACCTTAACTGGGTAGGAGTGGACTGGCAGTCGCTGCTGGCTGATCAATGGGCGAAACGCGAGCGTGTCGCTCGGAATGAATTTACCGCGGAGCAGAGTTCATGATGCCGAAGATACTCCTTGTGGTTCAACTCGCAATTGGGTGGGTGTTGCTATTTTCCAGTTTGGGGAAGTGGCGCGACCCGATGGGTTTCGCTCGCGGCGTGGAGGACTACGATGTGTTGCCCGATCGTCCAGCATTTGTCTTTGGGTTGCTGCTCGTTCCTTTGGAGACGGCGATTGCCGTTTCTCATCTCACGGGCTGGTGGATCTCCGCGGCCTTATTATTTGGACTAGCAATGTTTGGCAGTTTCGCGGTGGCGGTTGCAATCAACCTGAAGCGCGGACGTGCGCTGCCCTGCTACTGCTTTGGTGATCGTGACGGTGAAACGCTTTCACCACAAACGTTAGCCCGCTTGCTGTTGTTGATCGCCGGAGAAGGACTTTTGCTCGTCTCTTTACAAACATCGGGAACTCCCGACTTGGTCTATCATCAGCTTGCTACACCGCGAGAGTTTGGATTTGCGCTGTTTTGGACGGCTTTCGTTGTAGTGGTTGCGATGTGGATTCTGGGGTTGCCTGATCTGCATGAAATGCTGCGCTCCCGCTTGTCTTCCCCAGGACAGGAGAGACAGGCGGGAACCCTGGACGCGAAGGGAGAGTAGGTCGTGGTAAACAAAGCCTTGGAGAAGTTGTGTGACCGCATAGGGCGACGCGGGTTTCTTGGATGGGCAATAAAGGGCTCTGCCGTGCTCGCGTCCTCGATTATTGGTGTACAAACAGCCACCGCCCAGGGTCAGGCTTGCTGCGTTTTGCTTAGACCTCACGATCCTAGTTGCACTGGGAATTGTTGTTGGTGTTGGAACTGCTGTGATTCCGGGGGTAATCAAAAAAGATACCAATGCAAAGAATGCTGGAGCGGCAACTGCACCCCCGACCAACCTTGCAACAGTATGGCTAATGAGCCTCTTTGCGAGCCCGTAAATCTTTGGAGTGAACACTGTGGGAGTCAGGGTACGCCGACGTGCAGCGCAGCTCTATGCTATGGCACAAACTGCTAGCGGATAATCTTTGAACTACCTGTTTCCCCGTAGTTCGCAGAAAATTAAACTGGCATGTTTCGGCAGCGTGGAACATTTGAAATGCCATTTTGACAAATGTAAAAAGGAGGAGCTTGCATGACTGTTATGCGACTAGTGCTGTGGATTTGTTTGGTGGCCTCAACGGCAATATGCCAGCAGAAATCTCCTCAACAGACCCTTAAACCGCCGGTTTCATGTCCAGTTACGGTCCCGCCAGCCACCCCTTTCGCGCCTCCGAGCCCCTATCCTTCTGAAGTGGGTGAGAACACCTTTTGGCTGGGTACAGAAAAGCTATGGACGATCCTCCTGAAATCTGGGGTCCGGGACGGATGGGAACCGCGCGAAGCAGGCAAAGAGAACCGGGTGCAGCCTTTGACCGAAAAGACCGTCTGGGGAAGCGTAGATTTTGATCTCCGCAAAGAACCCCACCCGGATCTAAAAGTCACAGGACGACGGCTCGATGGCGACGCTCGCCCGCTGCTGACTACGGAGGCGACGAACGGGTTTACAGGCCCTACTGCTGAGAATGCCGCGATGGTAGTCGGCGTCTATGTGCCTACTCCCGGTTGCTGGGAGTTCACTGGCGAATACCGCGGCCAAAAGCTGAGTTATGTGGTCTGGGTCACGGCGCAGAGCCTGAAACCGGTCAAGTAGGCGGCCCGCAAACAATGACTCGCCGATATTTGTCTGTGCACGCGTTGCACAGTCTAATAGCGCGTTGTCTACTAGAGGTCCACGCACGGGAGTGTCTGCTCTGTACCAACCGTAGCTAACAGTCAAGTGCTATGTCCTAGCTCGCTGGCGGCACCGTGTCAGCCCACAGATGCAACAGCGGTCTTCTTGAGTATCCGAAGCCTCAGCAGTGAATCGTGTAGCCGGTCTATCTCGGAAATCAGTTCTTATCCGAAGGACATTGCACGGTTGGGATTGTCGCGTGCGATGAAAGCGACTATGGTGTGGGGGTCGTCGCGAGCCGCCTACATGCTCCCAATGCTGAAACAATTCTTTGAGGTAAAACCTTGCGCGAGATATCGGCTCAACTTGTTGAAGAGTTCAAGAACAATTGCTTGAACACTCCCGGCACTGAGGGCTGATCTGGAAAGATCTTCGGGCACGTTTGGCACCAGACTGACTGAAGCCGGGTGTGATGAGTTCACGATCGCGCAGTTACATGGACATTCAGATGTGCGAGTGACGATGCAATACGTGCGTGCGGCTGAGACCAGTAAACGAGTGGCAGTTGAGGCAGTGAGACTAAATTTCCGGGAAAAGTTGGTACGATTTGGGCAGTCAGATTGATTCAAACTGGATTTGCTGGAATTTGTTCTTAAGCGTCCCGAAGGGTTGTCTTTAGCGAAGTTCTTCCGTGTTCTGAAACGGGATGGAGTCCATACCCGGCGCCCGCCACGTCTCAAAGATGTGGTGGAAGTTTTGATTTGTGTTGGAGCCTAATCAGTGACGAAAAACAAGATGCTATCGAGATCAACCCAGTTCCAAGAAATTCGGACGAGATCTTTTTTGCCCGGAGTTAAGGACCATGAGCGAAACCGTACTTCCGAATAGGCCCGCTGATGTGATTCTGGTTTCTATGCCCTGGACCATTGTTAGGGCTCCTTCAATCCAGCTCGGTCTCCTGAAATCGATCCTTGACGGCTACAGCATCAAGACTCAGAGTGCACACCTTTATCTCGAATTCTTTAACTTCGTCGCACGTCGGATGCATCGCAAGCGAGTTTAGAGCGTAGAGCTCACAGAAATTGTGATGAAGCTCTTCGCTCGGGATGTTGTAGTCTGCGATGCGTTAGCTAGACCACGACATCAAGTTCTGCCAGGTCGAATTGCTCTTGATTCTGTTGCTCCTTTCGCCAACGCTAGAGGTGTCCGTGAGTGTTCGTAGCATCGGTAATACGATCTGACGATGCGGCTGCAACAGAATATCGAATTGTCTCTCCAAAACTCGGTTACTTCTTCGCGAAGATTAGCCATCCAAGTAAGACACCGAGGCCGAGGGTAAGCAAAGTAGGAATCCACATCCAACTGAACCCGCCGGCTATCCATCCGTGTCCCATCATCCCGCCACTCATCATTGATCCTGTCATCATTCCGCCGAAGATCAGAAAAAGAACGACGACGACGACAAACGCGATGACCAGCGGTGTCTTGCTCATTTCGTTCATCACATTAACCTCCTATGTATAGATAGTATTGAAATTGTAATGGCCTTATTGTTGGTTGCTTTTCCACCGTACCGGAAGAATCGCAGGAAGAATCAGGTTAGGCGCTGTACGGTGGCTCGAAAGCACACCTACATTTTCACTTTCATCGGCGTCTTTTTCTTCGCAGGTTTATCACTACCCATGCTTGTCATCATGCCAAGTTGTTTCAGAAGAGCATTAGCGTGCGATGCCACTTGTTTGGAATCGGGCTTATCCATCTGCACGTCTGTCTCGAGCGCGGCAACCTGGTCTTTCACCATCGTGCGATCCTTATCCATCTTCTCCATCATCGCTTTCATCTTTGACTGCGTCTCAGCGTTCATCATTCCCATGTGTTTTTGGTGAAGCGACTCTGCAGCATCGAGATTGTGTCTCAACTCGGCCACTGCAGCGCGAGCGAATTCAACATCTAGCGGGGCCGCTTTTACGGCCTGGTCATGTAGCGTTCTGGCAAATTCGCTCATGCTTTGCATGTAAGCCATCATCAGTTGGTGATGCGACGATTGCATCATTTCGGACATCTCTGGCTGCATGCCCGACATGGCCGTTTTCTTCTGCCCATCCTTGTGTTGAGCGAAGGCTTCGCTTGATGCAACAACGATTGCCAGCGCGGCTATCAGTGCCAGAAGAACGGTATTCATTTTTTTCATTGCTCTCTCTCCTTAAGTCGATGATAGACGCGCCTTTTAGTACATGCAGGCGCACCCAGACCCCATAAGCGAAATCGGCGGCACACGTGTACTCTCTTAACAAGATAAGAAGCCCGCAACTGTTATGCCTGACCCAAATCTTTTTTCGTGGCCGTCAGGTGCATCACTGGAGACGACTGATTCCCATCCGTTAGCCTCATAAGCGATATAAGCGATGACGCCCTGTGGCCACGGCTCACCGCGCTCAGGTAACGGGCTGCGGAAATCTACGCACGGGCTGTGGGGAATCTTCTTAGAATGTTCGCGAAGTCCACGGAAATCTCGCAATTTAGTGCGGCACACCCGTTGCAAAATAGAACGCGAAGTCGTTTCATTGCGGCCACATAAATGGCGATGGCAATAGCAGGCTACATCAAGGGAGCAGCAAAACATCTGAACGCGACGCGTCGACACGCGCCTCGTTTGCCGGTGTGGGTGCAGTTTTCTTCGCTGATTTTAGCGGTAAGTATGACGGGCAGTGTGGCATTAGGCATACCGCTTCATTCCAGTGAGCGCGGCTGTAATACGCCCACGCAGATTGCGGATTGCGAGCACATGGGATTGGAGCCGAGTGCTCCCGGCGTTACATCCACCGCGTTATGCTGTCTTATAACTTGCCAGGAGCCGGCGCCCACAGGCAGTGAGTTTACTGTTCAGCGACCGTCATTAAACGGCGCGTTCCTTTGTCAGGTCGCGCTCGCTTCACCGTTGACGTTGCGTAAGCCACTTCCGCAGTCTTTGTGGATCCAAAGTGCTTCTTTTACTCCTCCAGACACCTACCTCAAAAATCTCGCGCTACTAATCTAGATCATCAACGGCATAAGTGTGTCTGCCTGTAACCGCAGTTCTCGATGAACTGTCTGACCCAGGTCAGACTCCCGTGTGTTCGTTTCCATCTGAGCGGTGTCGCGTATTGGCCGGAGCGCATTGTCCGTAAGTTAGGGAGGTGTGCTCGAATGTGCTCGGCTTTCTTCAAGACTACATTCGCCAAAATTGGGAGTTTGTGCGTTACGCGCAGTTCAAAGATCCGGTATTCGGCTTTCTGGTAACGATCGAGAAAGCCATGCAAGGAACAATTTGATCGCCCAGAGAAATACGCTGATACGGGCGGAAAGGAGAACGTTATGGGAGGCATATTGTGGTTATTGGTGATTGCGGGGTTGTTCTACTTCATGATGCGCTTCGGCTGTGGTGCGCACATGGTCCACGGGGGCCATGGCGGGCACGGCGCCGGTAGCGAGGGCGGAATTGACCATCGCGGCCATGGCGGAGTTGCTAAGGAAAGCAGCCAGGACATCGATATCAAAGATCCGGTCTGCGGCATGAGTTTCCCTGGATCAACCGGCTATAGCCGGATGTATCAAGGACAGGAGTATCGCTTCTGTTCACGAAAATGCCTGGATCAGTTTGACGCTGAGCCGGCACGCTACGTCGCGTAGAAAGGAGTTGACGATGAAACAAGGACTTTCACTAGTTGCGGTCGGTCATGCGACCAGTCTGTTCCTGGCAATCACGTTTGTCTTGTGTGTCGGGTTTGATCTGTTGTTTCCGGCGCATGCGATGTTTCAGGCGTGGCAGAAAATGCTTCCGGGATTCCACTGGCTCAGCGTGGGCAGTTTCTTCCTTGGTCTGATCGAAAGCTATGCCTACGGTTGGTACATCGCGCTCATCTGGGCGCCGCTTTATAACGTCTTTGCGCTGAGGAAGCAGCGCTAGTCGGACACTAGGCTATCAAGGGGACATTCAAGCCATCCTGGTCCAGGATAACATTGATGCGATTCGCGCGCTCGCGGGACGCGAACAGAGTGCGCAGGCTTCTATTGAACGCACCAATGAAACTCTCGGTGTCAGGCAGCGATTCGTTTAAGCCTGATCGATCTCTAAATAAAGAAAGAAGGGGAAAATGAAAACATCAGAACCAGTAACCAAAGATCCAATCTGCGGAATGAGCGTGGACGAAGCAACCGCACTCCACGCCGAACGCGATGGAAAGACATTCTACTTTTGCAGCGACCATTGCCGGCAAAACTTTATGTCCGCGCCCGCCGGTGCGCAGCCTGAGAAAAAGTCTCACGGCTGCTCTGAGTAACGGCCCGCAGAAGCGAAAACAGTCGAAAGGAGTGGCACCGTTGAATCACAATCAGTTTATTGTTCCGCCGGGTGAGATATAGAAAATGCGTGTCACATTTCACGACTTCGTCGAAAGGAAGGCAACCACAATGAGAATCATCTACAAGCTGGTCTCGAAGTGGGCGCTACGCCGCGCACTGCTTGGCAGGCCCCGTTGCAGGCACTGGCCTGAGAAGGGCAGGTTCGATGCCACAAACATGGATCACATCTACGAGCAGGCCTGGCGCAACTTCGACATGCTTTCCGGCGATGTGCCGGAGGCGCTGACGGTGGGCAACAAAATGAACCTGATGCTGGCGTGCCTTAGCCTCTCTGCTTTCAGAGCGTTGATGGCGG
>JAICGZ010000032.1 GCA_025922875.1 Pyrinomonadaceae bacterium | reverse complement strand
CCACAAAGCGTCGAAAGTCGATCCGTTGGTGGCGCTGAGGCACGAGTGACGATGTTGTTGGTCTAAGGTCGCCCCACCAGACTTCGAATAAAGCTACTCTCACAATTCGCAGTACAGATTTAAGCCGATCAGGCGGCTTTGCCCGAAAGGATCATTCTTGCTCTCTGCCGCGGCTTCGCCGACTGATGTGAGGCGCGGCTATGCCGCGCCGTTCAGCTTGAAATTGAGTTGGGCTGTGCCCCTGGTTCGGGCTTTGCCCGAGTTTATGGGCCAAAGGCCGAACCAGGGGCACAGCCCAAACTTCATTAAAACTTTACGGCGCGGCGTAGCCGCGCCTCACATCAGGCGGCGTAGCCGCGGCCGAGGCCCAAAATGGACTTTTCGTGCAAAGCCAGTTCAGCCTTTGGGCGGCTCGGAAACACACGCTAAACTTCATTAAAACTTTCACGGCGCGGCGTAGCCGCGCCTCACATCAGGCGGCGAAGCCGCGGCGAGGCCAAAATGGACTTTTTCGTGCAAAGCCAGTTCAGCCTTTGGGCGGCTCTCGGAAACACACGCTAAAGTTGAACTCTGCAAACCTCTTAATTCATGGATCAGACTGTCAGCGTGTCCTGACGTACTGTGACCTCTATGGTTCGATGCATATCCTACCTCCTGTAAACTAATTGAACGTCAGCCCGGTACGCGAAAGCTCTCTATTTCCTGGTTAAAGCAGAGGGGAGATGTGATGGAAGATACGCAGGATCGTACAAAACATGAGGTCAATGAAGAACGACGTCAGATTCTCGGACAATGGGAACAGTGGCTCGAAACCCCGCTCATCTTACTTGGCTTGATATGGCTTGTATTACTCATGATTGAGCTTCGTTGGGGGCTTAGTCCGTTTTTAGAGACAATCGGCACGCTCATCTGGGTAGTGTTCATCATTGATTTCGCCGTACGCTTGTTCATATCTCCCGACAAACTGCAATACCTCAAAAACAATTGGCTGACAGCAATCGCACTCATCCTGCCTGCGTTGAGGGTCTTACGAATTTTTCGCATAGCACGAATGCTGCGGACGGTTCGAGCTGCTCGAAGTCTGCGGTTGCTGCGGATCGTTACGTCCATTAATCGTGGAATGAAAGCATTGAGCGCGAGTTTCGGAAGACGTGGCTTTGCATATGTCAGCGCGCTCAGCGGAGTGGTCCTTCTGGCGGGTGCGGGCGGTATGTATGCGTTTGAAAACCAGGTGCAGGGAGGGTTGGATTCATACAGTGTCGCGCTCTGGTGGACTGCGATGTTGCTGACATCGATTGGATCTGAGTACTGGCCGCAAACGGCAGAGGGCCGCGTTTTGTGCTTTCTATTATCGTTGTATGGCTTTGGGATATTTGGTTACGTTACCGCTGCTTTGGCCAGTTTCTTCATCGGTCGTGACGCTGATAACGCAGGTGAATTGGCAGGAGCCAAAGCCATGAAAGAATTGAGTGATGAAATAAAGGCATTACGCGAGGAAGTGGTCGCTCTGCGATCGTCAATGTAGCCACAAAGCACAAAATAGAGGAGGTTAACTCAGAATCTCTTTTCAGTTATGTGCCTTTTGTGCCTTTTTGTGGCCCTATTCGGAGAATCGAGGGGGAATTTTTCTCAACTCCATTTCTATGCGCTCATGCAAAGCAGCCTGGTCCACTTCATTTAACAACCGTGCAGGCCAAAGATAGACCTCGTTCTCTTCCATGTTGTTGTGAGCTGAAAGACGTTCTTGGACTGCTGCTATTCTCGTGTGTACACTTTGTAGCTCTTCACCGATTAACTGGCGATCCGTCGTCTTTAACAAGTCGCGCATCGCGACGATTGAACGGCCTAACTCATGCATGAAGAAGTCGTGATCACGGCGCAATTCTTCGATCGTGTTTTGAGCTTGAGCCAGAGATGGTGCTTGCGCGACATCTTCTGGCCCACTTAAGGCGTGCAGTACCGCAGGAAAAAGGTGTAGATGTTCGGCGCGAATGTGTATCGCCAACCTTGCCCAGAACAGATCCAGGCGTTGGTAGATGTCTCGAACATCGCTGCCTTCAAGTGCGGCGTAGAGTTCGTCGAGCAAGGTATGGAGATCTTCGTGATCGCTCTCGAGTCGTTGGTTCATTTGTAGCATTCAAAACAATAGCTACAAAAACACAAAAAGCGCAAACGCATAAAGGAAACTGAGTTTGTGTCTATCAAAGCGGGTGTAATTCTGGGCGTGGCGATTGGAATCGCACTGGGCGTGGGTGCGTACACGTTTGTCTACGCGCGCGGTTATTCGTACATGACCGACAACGCCGAAGCGTGTGTGAATTGTCACGTGATGCAGGAGCAGTTTAACGGCTGGTTGAAGTCGAGCCATCGCGCAGTTGCCGTATGCAACGATTGCCACACGCCGCCGGGCCTCGTGCCCAAATACATGACCAAAGCGCGTAATGGTTTCTGGCACTCGTACTATTTCACGACCGGCTGGTTTGAAGACAACATTCACATCACTCCACGCGGGCGCGACGTGACCGAACAGGCGTGCCGCAAGTGTCACCAGGAGATCGTGCAAGCCATCGAAGGCGCGCATGTGGACACTAAAGACGAACGCACGAGTTGCATTCGTTGTCATAACTCAGTTGGTCATCTGCATTAACGCGGTTGGAGAACATGAATGGCTGAAGAGAAACAGAACAAACGTCGTTCACTGCGATTTGCGGGATTTGTAGCGTTGGTGGTGCTGGCGACGGTTTTCGGACTGGCGCTGCTGGTGAATATTTTTCAACGCAAGCAGGAGGCACGCAATCCTTTCTTCAGAGTTGTCGAACTCACCGACGATACCGTTGATCCGAGTATTTGGGGTAAGAACTTTCCCCTTCAATACGACGACTATTTAAAGACGACAGATCAGGTGCGAACCCGATACGGCGGCAGCGAAGCAGAACCGCGTACGCCAACACAGGCCGATCCTCGATCGATCGTGGCCCAATCGCGACTTGAAGAAGATCCGCGCTTGAAAACCATGTGGGCCGGTTACGCGTTCGCGAAAGATTTCAGGGAAGAACGCGGCCATGCATACATGCTCGAGGATCAGACGTTTACGGAGCGCCAGCAGGTGGCGAAGCAGCCGGGCACGTGCGTTAACTGTCACGCTTCGGTCTACACGGCTTACAAACAGTTAGGCGGCGGCGATATCGTCAAAGGGTTCGAAGAACTGAATAAGTTGCCCTATTTCGAGGCTCGCAAGTTTGTCACGCATCCAGTCGCGTGTATCGATTGTCATGATTCGCAGACAATGCAATTGCGGGTAACGCGTCCAGCGTTCATCGAAGGCATGCGCGCGTTCAAGGCTTCGCAGGGTATTCAGAATTACGACGTTAATAAGCAGGCCACACGGCAGGAGATGCGTGCCTTTGTGTGCGGGCAGTGCCACGACGAGTATCACTTCAGTGGTCCGGAAAAGCGTCTGGTCTATCCCTGGTCCAAAGGGCTTCAGATCGAAAACATTCTGGCTTTTTACGACGAGCAAAAATTCAAAGACTGGGAGCATGCGAACACGGGCGCGCCGGTGCTCAAAGCACAGCATCCCGAGTTTGAGATGTGGAACCAGGGGATTCATGCGCGATCGGGAGTGGTTTGTGCCGACTGTCACATGCCGTATAAGCGCGAAGGCGCATTGAAGATCAGCGATCATCACGTGCGTTCACCACTTCTCAACGTCAATCGGGCGTGCCAAACGTGTCACAAGTGGTCTGAAGATGAACTGAAGGCGCGAGTGTATACGATTCAGTCGCGCACACATCATCTTCGCAATATCGCCATGGATGCGCTCGTTGAGTTGATCAACGACATAAAGGCAGCGAGAGACGCAGGCCGGAACGACACTGGTGTGACGACCGCGCAAGACTTCCAGCGTCGCGCACAGTTTTACGTTGACTTCATCGAATCCGAAAACTCGAACGGCTTCCACGCCGCGCAGGAAGCCGCCCGCATACTCGGTGAATCGATCAACTTCTCACGCAAAGGCCAGGTGGCTCTGCGTGGCGGCATTCAGTCAACATCTGAACAAAGCAAATAACAGCGGCTTAAACTGCAGTACTCCGTTGTCCAGTACGTGAGGTAACTAGCCGACTCAATTTGGATACTTGCCAAATCGAATCATCTCCTCACGTTCGTGAAGTCTTGTACTGTCATTGAAACCAAAAATGCGAGCGGTGACTTCGCCGATCAGCGTGAGCGGCCGAATCGTTGCTCCTTCTAACCGAAGTGATCCGGCCAACGATCAGTTCGTGGATTGAAAAAGCGAGTGAACTCCCCAGACGATGCAATTGATCCGACGTCGCTGCCTTTGGCTCGGTTGCAGAGAGCGCAGGCGTAAGCGAGATTGTCAGCATCCGAGGAGCCGCCGTGTTTTAAGCTGATGACATGATCGACCTGGCAGCCGTAAAACGTGTCGGCCTCCGCGATGAGACAGTATTCACACGATAAGTTTGCTCGGTCTGCGATTGTCTGACGTAGTTCGGCGTTGATCCATCTAGCTATGTGTGAGGTAATGATGGGCGCGTGCCTTTGCGAGGCGCATTAGGTGCTCGATTTGGAGGTAATGATCAAGCTCGGATTTTTCGTCCTCCGGTAAACCTTCCGTCTTTTCCCGAAAAATCAGGTCAGCTACGCGAGCTTTGGCTTCCTCAGAGGGGCGGAAAGCGATCACGTTTTGCGGACTGGAGGACGCAATGAATTCGATCACTTCATCGTAAGCTTTGTTAGGTTGCATGATCTTTGCTCCGAGTCGAAGTTTAGCACTGCTTCTCGGTTAGTGCACAAGTTCTGCGGCACGTAGCTTGCTCGATGGTCCAAAAATGCTGACCCTGAGGCACCCGAAATGTGCACACACAATTTGGTTGATATTCGCAGACAGATCAAGTGACTTCAGAGAGTTTCAGTGAAAGATCAATGAAGATCGACTATTTGAGTAATGTGTGAACCGCGTGGTAAAGATACTAAGTTCATGAAAGACCACTCAGATGCTTACGTGCCAGCGCTGTCTCACGATTCGCTTACTCCGCTCTATGACACTCTCATTAAGTGGACTCTTCCCGAGGCCACGTTCAAGCGTGAGCTTATTGAACATGCGCAAATCTCGAGTAAGCGACGGGTATTGGATCTTGGCTGCGGAACAGCGACGCTGACGATCCTCGCTAAGCAGATGCATCCAGACGCTGCCGTTGTGGGAATTGATGGTGATGGGCGAGTTCTTCAACTCGGCAGAAGCAAGGCTGAGAAAACTAAAACGGACATTACCTTCATTCGGGCGATGGCTTTTGAGTTGCCATATCCGAACGGTTCTTTTGATTGTGTGGTGTCCAGTTTGATGTTTCATCATCTGACTACAGAGGACAAAATTCGTTCTTTAAAGGAGGTGCATAGAGTTTTGCGAAGCGGAGGAGAACTGCGCATTGCGGACTTCGGTAAGCCTCACAATTTGCTCATGCGCATCCTTGCATATCCATGGCACCTCTTAGAGGGTCCTAAAAAAACCAATGACAATGTTCGCGGGCTACTGCCACAGTTCATGCGTGACAGCGGGTTTGTAGAGGTACGAGAGGCGAAGACCTCCGCGACGATGTTCGGGACGCTCTCGCTTTATGCTGCACGTAAAAGCTAATTTTAATTAGCCACAAAGAAGCACAAAGGCACAAAAGGTTTCGCCGAGTTTTTGTGCCTTTTGTGCTTTCTTGTGGCAAAACATGTCTGGACAGCGAACTACTGACACCCTATTCTGACACTCCTGATACAAATGGAAGACAGTGACCTGCAGCTGGTATTAGCGTGCCGACGCGGTGATCAGCTTGCCTGGGAGAAGCTGATACGGCGTTATCAACGCCTTATCTACGCCATTCCTCTTCGCGCAGGACTCGACGAAGATCACGCTGCGGAGATCTTTCAGGACGTATTTACAACGTTGTTTCAAAAGCTAAATGATTTGGAGCAACCGGAAAAACTGCAGGCCTGGTTAGTTACAACCACCCGCCGCAAAACTTTACACCTGATCTCCAAAGCGCAGGTTCGGCAACAATCACTCGTGAACACGGATGAACCGCCATACCTGGCGACATCAATCAGGGATAGCGCGCCCCTGCCAGATGAACATTTATTGATGCTCGAAGAGCAACACCGCATTCGAATGGCGCTTTCGTCATTAGACGATCGCTGCCGGGCGTTGCTGGAAATGCTTTTTTACCTTCCCGAGCCGCCTTCTTACGCGGATATTGCCACTTCTCTGGGAATCCCCGAAGGGAGTATCGGCCCGACACGTGCCCGTTGCTTAGCCAAGCTGCTTCGGCTGTTAAAAAAATAGAACCCAAATGTATTTTTCCGGTAATGGGAGGTTCTGTTGAATGGTGGTGTATACCTTACTATGACCAGCTCGACACACATTTCGGTTGAAACACTGGCGAACATCGCAGAGGACAGGGCGATATCCGAAGATCGGAAGGCCGCGATGAATCACATCTCAACGTGTTCAACTTGCCACGATACTCTGCGTCAACTTCAACAACTGATCCTCATGATGAGAAGTGACAGCACGAGCGATGCGCCGCGCGACGTGTTGGCTTCAGCCATAAATATCTTTGCACAGGAAAAGCATTCGCCATTGCGGCGTATTGTCGCGCTGCTGACCTTCGACAGTCGTAACCCTGGTCCAGCTTTTGGTGTGCGCTCACTTCCCGGAGCCTCGCGGCAGTTGCTCTACTCAGCAGAAGAGATTGATTTGGATCTGCGTATCACCGTGCAGAACGATGAATGCATACTCGCCGGTCAAGTCATGGGCGAAGGCTGCACTAAAGGCCATGTTGAGATTTCAGGTGTGGAGGGACGATCGGAAGCCACTTTAAATGAAGAATGCGAATTTACGCTTCCGCCAATCCCGTTAGGTAACTATTCACTCACTATAAGAATGCTCGATCGTCAAATTGAAATTCCGGAGCTGGAGCTCAAGGTTTAACGATCAATGCAGCATGCTGAACTTGCAACACGTCTCGTTAACTCGAGCCATGCGAACCGGGAAACATTGCTCCGGGGAAATTCTGCGCTGGCCGATGTAGAACTTGCCTATAGGTTAAAAGACATCTGTCTCGAAGGGTGGAGTACCGATCCTGCACAAGCGCTCGGCGCTGCCGCCTCACTCCAATTACTTTCGGATATTCGAACTCACCCTGAAATCAAAGCCCTAACCGCGTGGGCCGCGGGTCTTCAGGCACTCGTCGGCGGAAAAATGGAACTAGCGATTTCTGAGCTCGAAGATTCTGAACGGCGGTTTCTGAGTCTGGGAAAGACTCAAACTGCCGCAGCGACACGCGTCAGCAAGCTCATCGCTCTTTCCATGTTAGGACGTTACGAGGAGGCGATCGATTGTGGTCTTCATGCGCGGGAAGTTTTCCTCGCGTACAACGACTTTCACGCGGCAGGCAAGATTGAACACAACATCGGCAACCTGCACATAAGGCGTGACCGCTACCATGACGCTGAGATCTTTCTAAGCGCCGCTCGCGCGCGTTTTGCGGCGCTCAACGATCAGAAGCAGCTTGCGACTGTAAACAATTGTTTGGCCATCACTCACGCATCACTGCACAAGTTCAAATCCGCTGAAGACCTTTTTGAGCAGGCCTTACAGCAAGCAGAGGCAGCAGGACAACCTGCAACTCTCGCGGGAATTGAAGGCAGTATCGGACTTTTCGCACTCCTGCAAGGTCGTTATGATCGAGCGCTGGACTTTTTGGAACGCTCGCGCCAGCGCTACACCGCCCTTGGCTTCACTATTCAATCGATTCTGGCAGAGCAGGAAATCGCTGACGCCTATCTCGAACTCAACCTCGCGCCTGAGGCACTCGCAATCTACGAGCGAGTAATACCCGTGTTTGCTGAACATGGAATGCGTGCTGAACAGGCGCGGGCACAGGCCTATAGAGGCCGCGCCCTGATGCTGCTGGGACGGACAAAAGAAGCGCAGCGCTGGCTCGATGAAGCAAAACGACTTTACGCAGCAGAAGAGAATCGGGTCGGTGCAGCGTTGATATCGTTAACCCATGCCCAGCTGCTTTACAGAGAAGGCAAGTTTGAGGGAGCAAGGGTGATGGCGGCGCAAGCTGAGCCCGCACTCTTAATATCAGCAAGCTGGCAGCGACTGCTGCTCGCGCGTTGGTTACGTGGCGAAGCCGAGCGCGCTCTCGGAAATCTTACCCCTGCCCGTACGCTACTCGAGGAAACAGTTCGGAACGCTGAGGTCCGCGGACAGCCGCAGATCGCGGAGCGTTGTTTTAGCTCGCTTGGGGCGCTCGCGCTGGTTGAAGGAAATCCGGACGTCGCCGAAACGAATTTCAAACAGGCGATTGATTTGACGGAACAGTTGCGTGCGCCTATCCCCGGCGAGGAGTTTCGCACCGCGTTCTTCTCCAATCGAATGTCTCCGTACCACGAACTGGCGAAACTTTGTCTAGCCGGCGGGGATACGCGAGCCGTTGAAGCGCTTGTTTTCACCGAACGCGCTAAATCCCGAGCGCTTGCAGACACGCTGGCAGGAAGAATCACGCTTTCGACCGACGCTCGCGATGATTTCGAAGCGCACCTCCAGGCTCAAGCTGCAAAGGTAAGAGAGGAACTGAATTATCTTTATAACCAGATGCATCGGTCGGTGCGTGGCGCGGTGCAAATTCGGGAAACTAACTCCCAGCTGGAACGCGAACTCCTCGAACGCGAACGAAAGCTGCTCGAAATCACACGCCAGCTTCAGCATCGGAGTGGCAGCGGTAAGCCCGGGCAGGAAGAAGATCTCTTTTCACTAACTCAGCTTCAAACGGCACTCGACACGAATCGCGCACTGGTTGAGTACACTACAGTCGACGACCAACTGGTTGCGTTCGTCGTCACGGGTGACCACATCGAAGTCGTGAGGGATCTCGGAACTGAATCGGAAATCGTAGCGGACATCGAGAGTTGTCGTTTTCAAATAGACACGCTGCGTTATGGATCAACACAAGTCCGAAATCATTTACCGACTCTCACGGCGCGCACTCAGAAGCACTTGCGTTCCCTCTACGATCGATTGTTGCGCCGGATCGAACCGATGATCGGTGACCGCCACCTGGTGATCGTGCCGCATCGAGGACTCTATTATCTGCCCTTCCAGGCATTGAACGACGGTGAGAGTTACCTGATCGAGCGACGGGAAGTTTCCTTTGCGCCCAGCGCGGTAGTTTTACAGCAGTGTCTCGCTCGATCTGAGCCTCAGTTTGGCAATGCGTTACTTCTCGGAGTAGCCGATGAACGGATTCCCGGTGTGCATCAGGAGCTTCGCGCGCTGGACCAGATCTTCGGAGAAATCAAACGATATTCAGATGAAGCGGCCACTACCGAGGTGTTACGCGCAAATGCCGCCGGTGTTGACATCATTCATCTTGCTTGTCACGCCCAGTTTCGCTCTGACAATCCATTGTTTTCTGCTTTGAGGTTAGGTGACGGGTGGTTTACGGCTCGGGACGCATATGGACTGAAACTCAATTGCGGACTGGTAACGCTTAGTGCTTGTGAAACCGGCATGAATGCTGTTGCTCCCGGTGATGAGCTCATGGGTATCGCACGTGGTTTCTTTTCCGCGGGTTCGCCAACCGTCTTGATGAGTCTGTGGACGATCGATGACGAGGCGACGACCGAGTTGATGGTATGGTTTTATTCTGAACTGGCCACGACCAAGTCACCTGCTACCTCGTTGCGTACCGCACAGATGAAATTGCTGAAGGAAAAACCGCATCCGTTTTTTTGGTCCCCTTTTGTTCTGGTCGGGCGCTGGTGATGGTGTGCCGCCAAAAGGCACAATGATTTCATCCTGGTAATCCTGAGCAATCTCGTAAATCCTGTTCAGTCAGTTTTGTGGCTATTCCTTTTGTGGCCGGTTTTGGTTATCTTATCGCCGCTCCCCGCGATTCGGTCCCGGCACAGCATTACTCCTAAGAGGGCTGCCCAGTGCGTCGAGGTCTGACATCTCTGACTTTGTTGCTGATTGCCGTCTGCCTGCTTTTAGACGTGCGGTCCACCAGTGTTTCGAAGGCTACTAGTGGCGGTGAAGAGTTTGTCGCCGCGGAGGTCATTCTAAAACTGGCTAGCGCGGCGGATCTGTCTGGGCTCGCGGCCGACTACTCCCTCGATCCAATACCGATCGATCAATTTGGCAGCAGGCCCATTTTCAGATTGCGGATCACGGACGGCGCTTCTGTCGAGGAGCGTGTGGACGAATTGTCCGACGACTCGCGCGTCGTTTTTGTTGAACCCAACTTTATTGCAACGCCGCCTGAGGGGGGTGGAGTTACGTGGAGCGTCGGCGTCACCTGGAGTGTGGGAGGCGATGATGCAACGTTCGTATCACAGTGGGCGGCGCAAAAAATTCAACTGTCTTTAGCTCATAAGGTCAATAAAGGAGCTGGATCATCCGGACCAATCAAGGTTGCGGTGCTGGATACCGGCGTCGATACGAACCATCCTGCCCTTGCCGGACGTCTGCTGCCGGGATGGGATTTCGTAGATGATGATAGTGACCCAAGCGAAGTGGGCGATCAGCAGACGGGACCATATGGACACGGCACACATGTCGCCGGACTAATCGCGCTAGTCGCGCCCGAAGCCAAAATCATTCCGATTAGAATTCTTGACCAACGCGGTGTGGGAAATATTTGGGTGCTGGCCGAGGCTCTCGCCTATGCACTTGACCCGGATGGTGACCCAGCCACCGCAGACGGCGCTGACGTAATCAATCTGAGTTTGTCCACTCTCAGGGAAACGGAACTGCTCGGCAATCTACTGGCAAAAGCGTGTGGGGGTGAGGCGAACGATTTCCCGGTTTCAGCAAATCCGCATCTCGTGGTAGTCGCTGCTGCCGGTAACGCGGGTGATAGCACTAAACAGTACCCGGCAGCCGAAAACGTGGACGGACTGATTGCAGTCGCGGCGTCCACGCTAAATGACAGGCTAGCGTCTTTTTCAAGCAGAGCTTCGTGGGTTCAAGTGGCCGCGCCCGGTGAAGGTATTCTTAGTACTGTGCCTGGCGGTCAATACGCGTCATGGAGCGGCACATCGATGGCGACGGCGATCGTCGCCGGCGAAGTCGCACTGGTTCGTGCGACGTTTCCCCATTTGTCGAACAAGGACACCGCTCGGCACGTCGAGCGGATGTCGGTCGAGATCGATGGCGATGTGCAATACCGGATTGACGCCGGCATTGCGCTTACAAGTTTGCCGGAAGTTGACTCGACTCCTAGTCCGACACCCACTCCAACACCAAGTCCAACACCGAGTCCAACACCGAGTCCAACAAAGCCGAAGCGACGCCACTGATCGGCTCCGTGAGTATTTCTCACGCAAAGGCGCAAAGCGCTGCCGCGTTTCTAAAGGGCTTTCTTTACGCGTTTGCCCCTTTGCGTCAGAAATAGCCTTTTTGCGGCAAAACTCCTCACCGCATGTATTTTTCACAATTCCGCTCGCACTGTTAGGTCTGATTAGATTCTGTGTGAGCTGAGTGTGGGCGTACATAGGGAGGATTCGGGTGCCTAATACAAACTACTTCCGATGTTTTCAACTAGCCGTCTCATTTAGCCTGCTTTCATTAATTCAAATTACTGCGTTGGCCCAATTCGCGACGTTCACACGCACGGACTATCCGATCCTTGGAAATAATCATATCGTCGCCGATTTGAACGCCGACGGTATTCCCGATCTCGCCGCGACCGGCGCGGTCGGAGTGGGCGTGATGTTAGGCAATGGTGACGGAACGTTTCGACCCAGAGTCAATTACCCGGCAGGCGCTCAGTCACAGGATCTCGCGGCCGGCGACTTCAACAGCGACGGGCGAGTTGATCTGGCCGTATCGCTTAACAGCGTCGAGTTCAGCCTCGCTCTTTTGACAGGCAATGGAGACGGGACGTTCAACGCGCCGGTCACGTTTGATAACACCGCTGCCCAGGACGATTCGCCCGCGATTGTCGCCACCGATCTGGATAACGATGGCCGCCTCGACGTGGTGTTGGCGCACATGGTCTCTTGCTTTGTCACCCCGTGCGTCGCAGCGCGCAACATTACAGTGATGCTTGGTTTCGGTGACGGCACCTTTCAGACTCCTTTTGAGATCGACGTCGGCACCGGAATGTCGCGCATCGCGGTCGGTGACTTTAACAGCGACGGAATCAAAGACCTCGGAATAGCGGGTGATCAATCTCAAGTGTATGTCCTTCTCGGCATCGGCAATGGATCATTTCTGAAACAGCCGACTATCACTCTGCTTACAGCAGACACGCTCGGTGTTGATGGTACTGACATTGACGTCGCTGATCTTAACGGCGATACGATTCAGGACTTAGTAGTAGCGTTTGCGCTTAACGGCAGCCGCACAGCAATTCTCCTGGGCAACAACGATGGCACGTTTCAGCCGGCGCGAATCATCACCGAGCCGCGGTTGCGTGTACCTCAGTATCAGGTGATCGCCGATTTCAATCGTGATGGCTTCCTGGATCTCGCGCTATCTCTGGCAAATGGAACGGAAGGTCTGTTTGAGATCCTGCACGGGAATGGCGATGGCTCATTCCGTTCGCCGGTGCTGTACGCGGTGCCGCCGCCGTTGTCGAGTGTTGGCGGTGGAACGATTGTCACGGGTGACTTCAATGGTGACGGACGACCCGATATCGGCCTCCCGATCACTGGAGCGAATCCTGCGCTGGCCGGATTGGTGAACTCGACTGGCTCGATTGCTGTTGCTCCTGCCTACGGCAGTGTAACTGCCACACCGTCAACGGTAGTTGGAGGATTTTCGAGTGAAATCAGAATCAGTCTGACTCCAGGTGCGGTAGCGCCTTCGAATGGCTTTTCGTTTTCAGTCTCCAGCAGCAATTCATCCGTACTTCAAGTGCCCTCGAACGTTTTCATGGCGGGCGGGACTTCGAGCGTAAGATTTACCGCGACTACGAGAGCGGTAACCTCAACTCAAAACATCAACATCAGAATTCGAAACAACCAACTCGGTCGTCGCAATTTGACGGTCACGGTTACTCCTGCTGCTCCCACTCCAACACCACTTACGTTGTCGTCGTTAACGTTGTCAGCGAGCACGGTTGTTGGCGGGAATGCGGTTCAGGGCCGGGTCACATTGAATGCGGCCGCGCCGGCTGCGACGGTAGTCAACCTTGCAAGCAGCAATGCAACTGCTTCTGTGCCGGCAAGCGTGACAGTTGCAGCCGGCGCAACATCTGCGAGCTTCACGGTCAACACCACCAGTGTCACGGCAACTACAAGCGCGGTGATCAGTGGCACGTTCGACGGCGTCACTCGCAGTGCAACGCTCACGATTAACCCAGTGGGTACTACGCCGCCTCCGGCTACTGACACCGTCCGAATCACGCGTGCTGAATTCGAGAGCTCGAAGCAGACGCTACGCGTCGAAGCAACGAGCACCAGCAGCAATGCAACACTTCAGGTGTTCGTGACCGCCACCGGGCAACTTCTCGGCACGCTGGCGAATAACGGAGGTGGTCAGTATCGAGCCGAGCTCAGGGTGTCTACGAATCCACAGAACATCACTGTGCGAAGTAGCCTCGGAGGTGTTGCTACGTCATCCGTCGTGGCGAAGTAGAAACGGAATTTTAACATCGCGTGTATTTGAATTTGTTCTCTGTGCATCCTCTGTGTTCTCTGTGTTTCTGTGGTTAAGAATTAGCGTGGGAGAAACCACGGGAGACGTAGCGAACACAGAGGTTGCACAGAGAAAGCTGAAGACTGCATTTGTCATGAGTTGTCATCCCCCAAAGCCCAGACGACGGGACAAATATTTCTCCACTCACGGAGTGCTGCGCCTTTAATGGCTACTCGAGTTGGTGGGCGTTCCTCACTTAAGTCCACTGACAATCGAAAAAAGTAAGCAAGTTAGAAAATCAACGGGCTACTTTCTTCGCAAACATCTTTCGCACGCTTTATCAGATCCGCAGAAATGACGGCTAAGTAGAAGTGTGCCGGCTAACGATCAAAAGGGCACGGAGTTTTTCCCACCTCTCAAAGGAGTGTGGGAAATTCTCAATCACATCAACAGAACATCATGCCTGGCCCATCCGCTTTTAATCCAGGCTCTTAATAGAAGGAGTTACCGATGGCGTACATCTCCAAAAGGAATAGACGAAAAGAAAAGGAAAAGCAGACAGCAGCGGACAATCGTCGCGAGCTGATTGCCGCCGGATTCAAACGGCGCGACCTGCTCAAGATGGGATTGCTTACCAGCGCCGGTATGCTGATACCGAAAAAAGGCTTGAGCGCCCGCCCGCTAAATACGCGAGGTTCTTTCGACGATGATGAACCAAACAGTCCTCCAACCACTCCTTTCCAGGAACTTATGCCGAGACTACCGGTGCTTGCGCCGGTGGCCTCATTAACTCCGGCGCCGACGATCGCGCCGAACACAGCGGCCGGTGAAGCGCGCACAGTTGCACACCAGGCGTTTGCGCAATTCCCACCGCAGCGATTCTATGAAATGTCAGAACAGGCCGGCACTGCCCTGATGGCGCCCCCAGGCGAGCTTCCGCCACAAACAATCTGGGGCTTCAACGGCATCACACCAGGTCCACTAATCGTCGAGCGATACGGCGTGCTTGGCCGGCCTCAGGATGGTTCGATATTGCTGCGCCTGCGCAACAATCTTCCGGCCGAGAATGGAGGCTTCGGTCTTCCATCAGTTACAGAGCACTTGCACAACGGCCACACGCCCCTCGAGAGCGATGGTTTCCCCTGCTTCTTTATGGAGCGAGGCCAGTTCTACGATCATCACTATCCAAACGTGTACGCCGGCGTCAATTCAACCCATCCCGGAGTCGGCGACGTCAAGGAAGCACTGCATACGCTGTGGTATCACGACCACCGTATCGATCACACGGCCGAGAATACTTACAAGGGTCTCGCCGGCGCCTACATTCTCTTCAATGAATTCGATACTGGTAATGAAAACACGGGATTTAGATTGCCGAGTTTCGGCGATGGACAAAACCCGCTCACCAGTTTCGATATCTACATGGTTATCAACGACAAGGTCTTCGATAACCAAACTGGACTACTCAAATTCGACCTGTTCAATACAGATGGAATTCTCGGCGACAAGTTCCTTGTCAACGGCAAGATCCAGCCTGTGTTGCACGTAAGTCCGCGGCGTTATCGCTTCCGCTGGCTGAACACAGGACCATCACGCTTCTACCAGCTGTTTCTGCTGGGACCGAACAACAGCACCAAGCCGTTCTGGCAGATTTCGAACGACGGCAATCTGCTGGAGAGGCCGGTTCAGGTAAACAGTTCGCGCATCTCGGTGGCCGAACGCGTGGACGTGATCGTCGACTTCACCAATGACGCCGGGAAGACCTTCTTCATGGAAAATCGTCTGGAGCAGGAAGATGGACGCGGTCCAACAGGAGACGTGCTCGGCGCTGGTCAGGGAGACAAGATCCTGAAGATCATCGTCGATGGTCCAGTGGTGCCGGACAACAGCGTCAATCCCGCAACTATTCCGGCGGGTACCTATTTCTACGGCTTCCCAAACACCAACGATGCGCCGCGAATCACTCGCACCTTCCGGTTCGAGCGTGGCAATGGTCAATGGCAAATTAACGGGCAACTCGTCGGCGGTTGTAACCAGGCTCCCCGGTTCGCCATCAAGCGAAACACCGTTGAGAAGTGGATCTTCCAGAACAACTCGGGCGGGTGGCAACATCCGATTCACATGCACTTCGAGGAGTTCCAGACCCTTTCAATAAACGGTAATGCTCCGTCAGGTACCGGACTGATTACCAAAGGTCGCAAGGACGTTTTCAGGTTGGAGCACAACATGGAGGCGACGGTCTATCTCCGTATTCGCGACTTTGTCGGGAGATTCCCGCTGCACTGTCACAACGTAGTCCACGAAGACCACGCCATGATGCTGCTCGGAATCATCGACGACGTCGGCGACAACAAGACTCAGCCTTAGCCGCCTCTGTGGTATTCCCGCGCGCGAGTCAGCGACGGGAAACCTGGACCACTAATCTGAAGAAAGGAATTCTTATGACGGACCTAAAACGCAGAAGTTTGATAGCAACGCTTGGGGCGGCGCCGTTTGCAGTGCCGTTGCTCGCCCACGCGCAAGCGCTGGACGTTAACCCGAGGTTCAAAAAAATATCCTCGCGAGAAAGGATCAGGCAAAGATATTTTCCCAATCTCGTTCTGACTGCTCACGACGGGCGCAAGTTGAAGTTCTACGACGATCTGGTCAAAGACAAGATTGTGATCTTCAACATGTTCTATGCGCAGTGCCAGGGCATCTGCTCGCCGATCACCAGGAACCTGGTGAGGCTTCAGAGCCTATTGGGAAATCGCGTTGGCAAAGACATTTTCATGTACTCGTTTACGCTCAAGCCGAAAGAGGACACGGTGGCGGCCCTGAAACACTATGCTCACATGCATAAAGTGAAACCGGGCTGGCTGTTCCTCACCGGCTCCGTAGACGACATGGAGACATTGCGGCAGAAACTCGGGTACGTAGATCCCGATCCCGAAGTGGATAAAGACAAATCCAATCACATCGGGGTGATCAAGTATGGCAACGAACCACTTGAACGCTGGGGCGGGTGCCCGGGAATGCAAGCGCCCGAATGGATTGCAGAGACACTTAGCTGGGTTGATTGGCCAAAGAACTCGGCGAAGAAGCAAGCGAATGGAGGTGGCAAATGACTCTGCTCAAATGGAGAGTTTTTAGCGCGGCGTTGGTACTGACGATCTTAGTGATCGCGCCGGGCCTTACGAAAGCTCAGGATGCTCAGCCGATGAGTCAGATTTCTCTCGGCAGCAGTAGTACGGGTGGTGGTCTCACGGGTGGCCGCCTGGCTGGCGAAGACACGAGCTTCGGCGGTGATGTGACAAGTGCCTCGTCAACAGCCGGCCCCGAAGCCGTCGCCTTTGATGGAACGTATGTTTGGGTGGCGACACAATTCAACAACTCGATCACCAGAATTCGGGTTAGCGATGGAACGCTCGCCGGAACATTCACGGTCGGTAAGCGGCCAGTCGCGTTGCTTTACGCGGCAGGAACTCTTTGGGTAGCGAACCTGCTCAGTAACAACGTGATGAAGGTGACGCCGTCAACCGGAGCTATAGCAGGAACGATTGCTGTCGGAGACGGACCAGGCGGTCTGGCCTTCGACGGTAAAAACATCTGGGTCGCAAACCGGCACAGCAACAACGTAACGAAGTTGAGCGCCAAAGGTTCAGTTCTCGGTACGTTTGCAGTTGGTGGTGATCGACCAATAGGATTGGCATTCGCCGCCGACAGCATCTGGGTAGCCAATAACTTCAGCAACTCAGTTACGCGTTTGAGCACTGAGGGAGCATTGCTGAAAACGTATGCAGTCGGCCGGGGTCCCTTCGGCGTTGCGTCGGATGGAGAGAGTGTCTTTGTGACAAACTATTTCGGCAAGACCGTGACCAAACTTCGAGCGAGTGACGGGCTCGAGCTCGCCACGTTCAAAGTTGGTGACGGAGCAGCGGGAATAGCTTTTGACGGTAAAACTCTTTGGGTGGTTAACAATGGCGACAGCACTGTGATGAGACTTAGTCCATCCACAGGCGAAATCATTGCAACCTATAGCACTGGCAAGGGCCCGTTTTCTATAGCCTTTGACGGAACACGCGTTTGGGTGCCGAACTTCGGAAGCAATTCTGTTTCGACGACGGCCGCCAATTAGACGTTAGCAGAACCGCCACAAAGAAGCACAAAAAACACAAAAAGTTTGCGTCAAATTTTTTGTGCCTTTTGTGCTTCTTTGTGGCTTTCTCTATACTGCTACCCATTCCATCCGTGCCGTGCTCAAGCAAACGCGCCTGCCCTCGATAAGCGTGTCGCCGGAGTTTGCCGTTGATTTGAGGTTCGCACATGATTAGAAGGTTTGATTTCAAGGTGATCATCTTCTTCGTTGCCCTTACCGTAACGATGACGATCGGGGTGATAGCTTTTTGGGAAGTGACAATGCGCCCTCCTTTCTTCCGCTGGGTTGACAGGCGATATCCGGGTGACGCTAACGCGGATAAGCGTTGGAATATTAAACAACGCACAGAACACGTCTTTATTTCTATTATGGTCGATGCCCTGGTGGTAACGCTCTTGCTCCGCCTGGTCCATCGGCAACAACGTAAATTGCGAGAGAGTGAGGAGCGTTATCGCGCCCTCTTTGAACAGGCAAAAGACGGCATCGGACTGGTCCGCCTGACGGATCACCACCTGATTGAAGCTAATGATAAGTTCTGCGCAATTCTCGGACTCCGTCAGCAGGACTGTACCGGTCGAGATGTCCGCGAGCTTGTGCGTACCTTTACTCCTAACGCCGCACCTGAGCTCATGATGATGTCCAACGGTCACGCTTCGGGTGAAAGTGAGTTGGTAATCCAGGCTGCAAAGGGAAACCCTCTTCCTGTCTCGATTTCTTTTACCCCTCTTTCGACTGATAGCGAGAAGGTGATGATCCTGGTCCTGCGTGATCTTTCGGCGCGTAAGCAGCTCGAAGCCGAGCGGGAAGAAATTCACCGGCAGTTGTACCAGTCGTCGAAGCTTGCCTCCATTGGCGAGCTTTCTGCAGGTGTGGCGCATGAGATAAATAACCCGCTTAACGGCGTGATCAACTTTGCACAGTTGCTCAAGGACGAAGATAAACCGCGTTCCGAGTTTGAGCAGCAAATGATTGACGGCATCATCGACGAGGGTGGACGCATCGCCAAAATCGTGCGCGGACTCCTGGCTTTTGCTCGCGCCGAAGCACACGAACTCGAACAAGTTCATTTCCCGGACTCTATCGAAACTTCCATCGCGCTTTTCGGGCGTCAATTTCAAAAGGACGGCATTAACGTTGAAATTGATCTGGAGCCTAACCTTCCGCTGGTGCGAGCCGATGGTTCACGCCTGAGGCAGGTCGTGGTTAACATGATCAGTAATGCGCACCACGCCTTGAAAGCGAAGACCTTCGATCCGCTCGAACCGAAAGTGTTTAGAATCACCGCTCGCCGCGCGGGTGAGAGGGGCGAGATCGTGCGCGTAGAGTTTTACGACAACGGCGTCGGGATCAAAAAGGAAGATCTGGGTAAAGTGTTCGACCCGTTCTTCACCACGCGCCGCGACGCCGGTGGCACGGGTTTGGGCCTGAGTGTGAGCTTCGGCATCATTCGCGACTTCGGCGGGACGATCAGTGTCGAAAGCGAAGAGGGTAAATTTACGAGATTCATCATTGAGCTTTCCGCGATTGAAGCGGGGAAGGCTGAGTACGTTTGAAGTCTTTTCGTGCAAAGGCGCAAAGCCCGGCAAAGGCGCAAAGAAGCCTTTTAGAGACGCGGCAGCGCTTTGCGTTTTTGCGCGAAATGTTTCTTCCCATAAAACTATGCCTAACGTTCTACTGGTTGACGACGAGCCGAGCCTTCGCCTGACAATGGGAGAGTTTCTGAAGCGGGCCGGCTACACTGTGTTACCCGCGGCGGACTATGAAAACGCTGTAACGCACAAAGCCGAAGGCATCGACGTCGCAGTCATTGATATCAACTTACCCGGGAAGAGCGGCATCGAGCTATTGAAGCAACTATGCTGCGCCGACATATACGTCCCGGTCATTATGATTACGGGCGAACCCAACCTCTCGGTGATACCCGAGATAGTGCGCGCCGGTGCATACGATTTCATCGCTAAACCGATCATCAAAGACGTGCTGCTCAATGCCGTTGCGCGGGCCGCGGAGAAGAAGCGCCTAACCGACGAGAAGCGCAGGCTCGAGGAAGAGATAAAGCGGCACACTGAAGAATTGGAGACGCGCGTTGCCGAACGTACGGCCGAACTCGTTGAGACTCACAAACGGCTGGTCCAACAGGAACGAATCGCCGCTCTCGGACGTGCAGCGGCTCAGGTAGCTCACGAGGTAAAAAACCCGCTGGCAGGGTTGCTGCTTTACTCGCTCCACCTAAAAAGCAAGCTGGGCGAATCTTTAAAAAGCGAAGCTCTGCTCGTAGATAAAATTGTTGACACGATCAATCATCTGACCGACCGGGTCGAACAGATCCTCGGCTTCGCCCGCCCGGTCAATCTCACGCGCAGTTCAGGAAACCTCAATCGGATTGTTAACGACGTCGTGGAGTTACTTCAGCCGCAGATAACGGCAAACAAAATCGACGTGCGTATGTCGTTGAGCGAGCACGCATCGTCGGGAATGATCGACGAATCCTCCATGCGTGGGGCTCTGATGAATCTAATACTGAATGCTATTGAGGCGATGCCAAACGGCGGCAGGTTGAGCGTCACTTCTGACCGCACTGACGATACGTTACACCTGGAAATCATCGACACGGGTCGAGGCATAAGTGAGGAGGTAGCGAAAAATATTTTCGAGCCTTTCTACACAACCAAGGAGCAGGGGCTTGGCCTCGGCATGCCTTACGCTAAAAAAATTATCGAGCAGCACGGCGGCGCCATATCTGTTGCCAGTCACCCTGGAGAAGGTACGAAGCTTTCGATCGCGTTGCCCCTCTGGCGGAAGGATGTTGACAATGCCTCTTAGCAGAATCTTAGTAGTAGACGACGAACGGAGTGTCACCGACGCGCTGCAAATGATCCTCGTCGAATTGGGCCATAGCGTTGACTCGGCCAAAAACGTGGGCGAGGCACTCGCGTTGCTCAAGGGATCACCATACGGTCTTGTCTTCACGGACTTGCGTCTTCCCGATGGTAGCGGAATAGACCTGCTGGACCACATCAAAACCGACACTCCCGATACGCAAGTGATCGTGATGACGGCGCACGGCTCGCTCGACATAACTATCGAAGCGATCAAGCGCGGCGCCTTCTACTACATCGAAAAGCCTTTCACGCCTCCTCAGGTAACCGCGCTCATTCAACGCGCTCTGCAATTCGAAGCCATCAAACGGGAAAACCGGAGCCTGAAGAATGTGCTGATGGGCGACGGGGACGACTTCGGGATCATCGGCCGTCATCCGAAGATGCAACAAATCCACGCCATCATCCGTACTGCTGCGCCGTCGGACGCTTCGGTGCTAATCGAGGGCGAGTCGGGAACGGGTAAAGAATTAATTGCAGCAGCGTTCCACTTCCAAAGCTCGCGCGCTGAACTTCCTTTCACCCGCATCAACTGCGCAGCCATCCCTCAGGAGCTCATCGAATCGGAATTGTTCGGGTACCGGAAGGGCGCATTCACGGGAGCCGATCGTGACAAACGAGGTTTGATCGAAGCCACCGCAGGCGGCACCCTGCTCCTCGACGAGATCGCGGAGATGCCACTGCACCTTCAGACCAAGTTGCTGCGCGTGCTACAGGAGCGAAAACTGCGCCGGCTCGGCGACGAAGTCGAAATGAGCGTTGATTTTCGTCTCGTCTCGTCGACCAATCGCAACACCGCGCAGATGATTCAAGAGGGAACGCTTCGAAAGGATCTCTACTTTCGCATCAGCACGATCAAGGTCAAAGCACCGCCATTGCGTGAACGGCTCGAGGACGTACCTTTACTCGCTGAACGCTTTCTCCAGCACTATTCGGAAAAGTACAAGAAGCGGATTCGCGAAATCTCGACCTCAGCATTTGCGCAGCTGATGCGTTATGACTGGCCAGGGAATGTACGCGAACTCGAGAGCGTCATCGAACACGCCGTGCTCTTCGCCACTGAAGACAAGTTGACGCCTGACTGTTTACCGGAACAACTTCACACCACCCATGCCGGGGAATACCGCTGCGTCATCCCGCCTTATACGAGCATGGATGAGATCGAACGCGAAGCGATCGCGCAGACGCTTGAACGAACAGGCGGGAACGTTAAAAAGACCGCCGAGATCCTCAACTACCACCGGCCGCGGCTCTATCGAAAGATGAAAACTTTTGGACTGCGCGGCGGCGCCGACGACGAGAACCAAACTGAAAGCCACGAAAAAGCACAAAAAGCACAAAATGGTTTTGTCTGATCTTTTGTGCCTTTTGGGGCCTATGTCGTCGGCATAACGATTGCCGGGCGCGGTTTGTGTCTGAACGGAGCCCAGCACAGAATTGCGCCGTCCTCATCATTGAGGATGAGCGGAGCGTCGCCGATGCCCTCAAGATGATTCTCGAGGACAACGGTTATCGTGTGTGTACTGCTGCCACCGGACGTGATGGAATTGACGAGGCACTCAGAGGCCAGTTCTGCTTGACGATTACTGACGTTGGTCTCTCAGATATGTCCGGTTTCGAGGTGATAAAAGCCGTTTGTTCGCATAAGCAGATGCACTTCATTGTCATCACATCGCAGGACCTGATGGTCGAAGCGCGAAGCTGCGGCGCTGCCGGCTTCCTGCTAAAACCTTTTCAGCCTGCTGACATCCTTCAACTGATCAGGACCACACTCGATCGCTAGCTTCCTATCAAATGGAAACGAGAAATGGAAAATGACAAATGATAAATCTAATTTCCGTTTATCGTTTCTCATTTCCTTTCAAGCTCTCAACGATCGTGTTCCGTGGTGGAACACATCACCCAGGCAGGGACACACGTTGGAACACCTTGTAGGGGCAGCCCTCCGTGGCCGCCCCTCGTTTTATATCGCGCATTCTTCGTGAGAGGGGCGGCCACAGAGGGCCGCCCCTACAGTTACGCCCCACAGGCACGATGTTTGCTCCGGGCATCATCGCTTAGATCGCTAAATCTTCAGATGAACTTCCGATGAAGCCTCGCCACCAGGTTTGTATGGTCCGCGCGGCGCGAGTGCGAAAGATCCGTTGACAGCACTCGTCAAAACGAATCCGAAACACACATTGTCCTGATTCCTCGGAGTCCTCTGGCTTTTGTGGCAGTAGGCCTCGCGTGCGGAACCGTCACCGATTCAATGAGGTTAATAGCATGAATATCAGAAAACACTTGCGGCAGTGGCGATCCCTTTTCTCGTCCTGCTGCGTCGCCGTGACTGTGCTTGTCGCTGTCTCCAGCGCGCACAGTCAAACGTCGCCACCACCAGTTAACTGCGATCGGACGGTTAAGGCGGACGTGGTCGCGCTCGACCAGGTCCTGATTTATAACCGTCTCGGCACGATCAACCCAGCCGGCATGATGTACGCGCTGAAGCAAGACGTTGTCGCGATTGATTCCTCTAAAGGATTGGTTGCGGGCAACGTCCAACTGCGTCCTGGCAAGCGCCCGCGCCCCATCGCATTGCGAATGAACGTCGGCGATTGTCTCGTAATCAACTTTACCAACCTGCTCGCACCCGATGCAGCAGACGTTAATTCATTCGCCGCCAACAACGCCCCCGCTACGCGCACAGCTTCCGCGCATGTGATGGGCCTGCAACTGGTCAACACGATTCAGTCCGACGGATCGAACGTCGGTCAGAACCCGAGCAGCCTGGTTGCACCGGGCGCATCGACCACTTACACCTACTTCGCCCAGCGCGAAGGTAACCACCTCGTCTATTCGACCGCCGCAACGACAGGCGGCGAAGGCGATGGTGGTTCGCTGGCGATGGGCCTCTTCGGTTCGGTCAACGTCCAAGTTAAAACTGCCGAATGGTATCGCTCGCAGGTCACTGCCGAGGAGATGGCAATGGCTACCGCGAAGAACGAGGACGGTACGCCACAGAAGACTCCGAGCGGACAGCCGATCATCAATTATGACGCCGTCTATCCGGCGGGACATGCCCGCGCCGGTCAGCCGATCCTGAAGATGCTCGATGCTAATAACAACATCGTGCACACGGATCTGAATGCTCTTATCACCGGACCCAATAAGGGTCGTTTTCCGGCGGGTACCTACCGCCCAAACCCCGTGGAACCTGATCGCGATCAGCCGTTCCGCGAGTTCACCGTCGTCTATCACGACGAGATCAAAGCCATCCAGGCTTTTCCGCAGTTTAGAGATCCTGTTCTTTCACACACGCTTTACAGCGTCAAAGACGGCTTCGCCATCAACTACGGCACGGGCGGTATCGGCGCGGAAATTCTTGCCAACCGTCTCGGCGTCGGCCCGATGGCCAACTGCACTGAGTGCAAGTACGAAGACTTCTTCCTGTCAGCATGGGCCGTGGGCGACCCGGCGCAGATCGTCGATGTCCCAGCCAATGCAACCGACGGAGACGGCAACCTGATCAAGGGCGCGAAAGCGACCAAGGTTCTGTTCCCCGATGACCCGTCGAACGTTCACCACAGCTATCTCAACGACCATGTCAAGATGAGGGTGGTCCATGCGGGGCCGAAAGAGCACCACATCCATCACTTGCACGCGCATCAGTGGTTGAACACGCCCGACAGCGACAACTCCAGCTATCTCGATAGCCAGTCGTTGGGTCCAGGCTACTCGTTCACCACTGAGATCGCGCACGGCGGCACTGGCAACCGCAACAAGACGCCGGGCGACTCGATCTTCCACTGCCACTTCTACCCGCACTTCGCGCAAGGTATGTGGGAAATGTGGCGCGCGCACGACGTCTTCGAAGTGGGCACGCAACTCGACGGTGATGGCCGCCCAGTGAACGGCGCGCGCGCTTTGCCCGACGGTGAGATCGCCGCCGGTACTCCGATTCCTGGCCTCGTGCCGCTTCCGACTCTCGCGATGCCGCCGATGCCTAGTGAGCAATTTAAAGGTTATCCGTTCTACATTCCGGGTGTCGCCGGACACCGTCCGCCACACCCACCGCTCGACACGATCGACGATGGTGGTCTACCACGTCACGTCATCGTCGGCGGCGAGGCCGAAAGCGTCGAGACGCGTCTCGACTTCAATAAAGAAATTTTAGTCGCCGACGCGAAGGCGCTTCCCGAAACGGGAACGCCGGACGAAATCACCGCGATGAATTTTCACGCGCAGAAGCAGATCACGAGCTTCCGTCCTGACGGTACTGCCGCCAATTTCACCTTGAATGGTCTGCCACCGAAACCCGGAGCGCCGTACGCCGATCCATGCCGCGACGACGCTGGAAACGCCGTTGGCCGTCCGCGTCAGTACAAGGCAGCCGCGATTCAGCTTGATCTTAAATTGAACAAAGCCGGCTGGCACTTCCCGCAATCGCGCATCTTGACGCTGTGGGACGATGTCGGCCCAACGCTGGCAGGTACACGCGCGCCGGAGCCACTTTTCTTCCGCGCAAATACCAACGACTGTATAACGTTCCAGCACACGAACCTGACACCGCACGTCTACGAGCTCGACGATTTCCAGGTGCGCACGCCGACCGATATCATGGGTCAGCACATCCACCTCGTGAAATTCGACGTGACCTCTTCGGACGGTGCGGGTAACGGTTTCAACTACGAAGACGGAACGTTTTCGCCGGGTGAAGTTCTCGAGCGCATCCATGCCATCAACGCCGGCGGCGGCTTACAGGCCTTCAACAGCACGACGAAGACCCAGCTCGAAGCCAGGGAGCACCCGTTCTTCGGCACCCTCGGTGCACAGACGACCGTGCAGCGTTGGTTTGCCGATCCGACCTTGAACCTGGCGGGCAAAGACCGCACGCTCGGTACAGTCTTTTCGCACGATCACTTCGGACCTTCGACACACCAGCAGGCCGGTCTCTACTCCGGTCTCGTAACGGAGCCTGAAGGTTCTATCTGGAAACACAACGAAAGCGGCCAGACGCTTGGCGGACGCTTCGACGGCGGACCGACGACTTGGCAAGCAGTTATTCAAACGTCGAATGCTGCGGACAGCTACCGCGAATTCCTGTTCGAGTTTGCCGACTACACGCTCGCATACAAAGCGGGCGGCGGTGTCAACGGAGCCGGCCATCCAATCCCTGACCCGGCCAACGTTATCAACCCGCCGGTGAGGGATGAGGCCGATCTGCCGATCAACATCAAGAAGGCCGAACAATGTCCGGGCGGCGTGCCGCTACCGTGTCCTGAAGCAGTCTCGGCTGCCGACCCAGGCACGATGACGGTCAACTACCGTAACGAGCCTGTCGCATTGCGCGCGCAGGATCCATCAACGAACACACAGGCCGCGGGCGACGCGGGCGATCTCTCGAACGTTTACCGTTCAGACATCACACGCGCCAACCCCGAGCTCAACCAGCAGCCTGGTTTCTATCCGGCGCTAACGGCTGGTCTTCAGGGTGGTGACCCGTTCACGCCGCTGATGCGTGCTTACGAGGCCGACAAGGTGCAGGTCCGCATCCTCGTCGGTGCTCACGAGGAAAGTCACAACTTCAACATCCACGGCAACAAGTGGCTCTACGAGCGCTCCGACCCGAATTCGGGATACCGCAATTCGCAGTCGATGGGCATCTCAGAGCACTTTGAATTCGAGCTGCCAGGTATCTCAGCTCTCAAGGGCAACATTCCGTTTGCAGATTACCTGTACCAGCCGGGCGCTTCCGTGGATAACCAGTGGAACGGCACATGGGGTCTGTTGCGCGCTTACAATGGCGGGCTCGGTCTCCAGCCTAATCTCGTTCCTTTGCCCAACAATCCAGAGGGCAAGGCGAAGGTTGCCGACAACAACAAGGACTTCAACGGCGTCTGCCCCGTGGCCGCGCCGAGCAGAAAGATCAGCGTGACGGCCGTTGCAGCGAAAGATGTGCTGCCTAACGGAACGCTTGTCTACAACGATCGCACCAACAACGGCGGCATCCTGCACGACCCGACGGCCATTCTCTACATCCGCAGCACAGACTTCGACGCCAAGACCGGCAAGCTCAAGGCTGGCGTCCCGGTCGAGCCGCTCGTGTTGAGAGCCAACGCTGGTGACTGTATTGAGTTGACGTTGCAGAACCAGTTGCCCGCTGAGCTTGTCGACCTCGCCGGCTGGAACACCCTGCCGATGATCGTCGATGGGTTCAACGCGAATCAGGTGAAGCCTTCCAATCAGGTCGGTCTCCACCCGCAGCTCGTGCACTTTGACGTGACGTCGAGCGACGGCGCGAACGTCGGTTTCAACGTCCAGAACAACGTCGACCCGATTACCGGAACCGCACAGAAACAGACTGCGGCTCCTGGCCAGGTCGTCAAATACAAATGGTACGCGGGCGATGTGCGCATGAACGGCACGACCCGCGTGGCCACACCGATTGAGTTCGGCGCGACAAACCTGATCTCGTCTGACCCGATCAAGCACTCGAACAAGGGCGCAATCGCGTCGCTCATCATCGAGCCGCAGGGAGCGACCTGGATTGAAGATTCGAACTCACGCGCACAGGCGACCGTCAGCAAGACCGACGGTACCTCGTTCCGTGAATTCGTCCTTCAGTTCCAAACAGACATCAACATGCGTCGCGGTGACCTCAGTGGTGATGCCGCAGCAGTTCCCAACGTGGCGCGTGAAGAGGATCCTGAAGACTCTGGTCAGAAGGCCCTCAACTATCGCACCGAACCGATGTGGAAGCGATTGGGCTACGAGCCTGATCTGCCGCTTCAGCAGACTCGTGCGTTCGATTACACGAACTCGCTGTCCAACCAGCAGGTTGGTGGCGATCCTGTGACTCCGATATTCACGGCGAAGGCCGGAACGCCTGTCAGGTTCCGCGTGCTCAATTCCAATGGTCACGCGCGCAACAACGTGTTCCAGGTTCACGGGCACATCTGGCAGCAGGAGCCATACATCAACAACTCGACCCAGATCGGCAACAATCCGCTCTCAGAGTGGAAGGGAGCCCAGCAGGGTCATGGCGCGTCCAATCACATGGACGCTGTTCCCGAGAACGGTGCGGGAGGTGCGCGCCGGGTAACTGGTGATTACCTCTACCGTACGCAGTCGTCCTTCCAGTTCGACAATGGACTGTGGGGAATTTTCCGCGTTACTCAGTAATAGCCAGAGGGGGCAAAGAGGGAGCGCAGTTCGGCTTGGCCGGGCTGCGCTCTTCTTACTTTTAAATATCTGTACCGAGAAGATTTCTCGCGCAAAGGCGCAAAGGCGCAAAGCGCTACCGCGTTTCTTAGGGCCTTTCTTTGCGCCTTTGCGCCTTTGCGCGAGAATTTCTTCTGGTGATCCATGCTGTGGCAAAACCCCTTATTAGTGTTCCGCCACGGAACACATTTTTGACAGATATCGTCGCTGGCGCGCGTATTACTGGGAGCTAGGCCAGAGGCACGGTGCTTGCTCAAAGAAGGGCGCGCAGACAAGCCAAGTGATCACGTGGGAGAGGCTTGGGATGCGTGCTAAACCAACTTCAAACACAAAGGAATCATGAAAACAATGATGAAGAAAATTTCGTTCGCCGCCATCTTCTTTGCGCTCGCTATGTTTGTCGCCGCTCCTATGGCTTCTGCTACGACCGTCACTGAAGTTCAGGCGATGATCGCCTCTTTAAAAACCAAGACCGAGACCGTTGTCATTGCCGGCAAGCAAGCCGACAAAGATCGTCTGGGCCTACTTGCCAAACTTGATGAAGCCAGCCTAAAGGTTGACCAGGCTAAGTTCTGCGACGCTATCGCCAAACTTAACGACTACAAAAGAGTAGTGAACCACCTTATTGCCACCGGTAGAATTAACCAGGACCCTGCTCTAGGTACGACCGGACAGGAACTGCTGAACGATGCGGATGCGACTATCGCAGCTCTTAACGAGCTTCAAGTCCAAAGCACCGGCGCAGCCTGCGTTTTTTAACCAAGCTATAACTGCGAATGCGGCCGGCAATCTAGCGCCTTCTAAGACAGGCCGGCCGCTTTCGCTCACCGTACAAATTCCACGAACAAGTCACTCTCCCTTCACGGTCCAAGTCAGCACCGCACGGGACAGGACTCAGTTGAGGTGTGTTCATTCATGATGAAAATTGCGAGCTCTGCCGAAGAGCAAACTTCGATGAAAAAGGTAGTGGAAATTAATCCACCCGGCTTGAAACAGACATATCAGACCACTGACCTGACACTAACCAGCTTCCTGCGCTGCCGCGGCTTTCAGATTGAAAACATCAAGCAGACTAACGGGCGCACACTCTTCAGCTTTCCAGAGTCGCCGGAACTGCGTCGAGCGATTCTCGATTTTGCGAATGATGATGTTGTGAATGTGCGGTCCTTCTGTGGCACGATGCGCGACTTGAAGGCGATAACCCGCGTATTGATATTTTTCTTTGCAGTACTCGCTGGCGTAAACGCTGTCTCGGCCCAGACGAAAACCACTCCGCAGAAGATCGAACGAGAGGGCGTTGAAGTCGAGTTCACCATCGAGCCGATCGCAGAGCCTGGCAAGCCTGCCGAAGTGATGGAGGCAAAAGAAGCTACTGTTCGTTTCACGATTAAAGACAAGGCGACCAAGACTCCGCTCTCCGGAGTGAAGCCGGCGGTATGGCTGACCCAACGAAGCGAGAGCTTGACGGATGAGAAGCAGTGCCGCGAGAAAGTACAGTCGTTCCTCCAGGGCAGTCTTCGTTCACGCCCCGATGTGGATCTGAATGTTTACTACCTGCTCTCGCTGAATCAGGAAGCCAATATCTCAGTCATTGATCCGTTACTCGGTTTCGGCACGAGCAAGCTCTTAACACTCGTGATGCTCAAGAGTCCCGGCGAAGACTGGGCGCAGAAGATCAGTGAAGAGAAGCTTTTCGTCAGCATGCCGCTCGCCAACCAGGTTGCTGTCGTTGACATCAGCACGTGGAAAACCATCGCTAACATCGACACCGGCATGAAGCCGACACGTCTCCGTTTGCAACCCGACGAGAGATACCTCTGGGTCGCTAACGACGCGGCGGCGTCAGGCGAGCAAAGCGGTGTGACGGTGATCGATACCACCACGCTTAAGGTCGTCGCTCGACTGGCAACCGGAAAAGGTCATCACGAAATCGACTTCAGTAATGACAACCGGTTCGCGTTCGTTACCAACCAGGATGACGGCACGCTCTCGGTGATCGATATTCAGAAACTCACGAAGGTCACAGATCTCAAGACAGGTGCTTCAGCTACTTCTATCGCCTTCTCGCCGCTTGGCAACGCACTCTATGTGGTGAACGCAGCGGATGGAAGTATCACCGTCGTTGATGTGCGTAGCCGGCAAATCGCCACGCGTATTCAGACGAAGCCTGGCATTGGAAATTTGCGGTTCGCACCGGGTGGTCGTTGGGGCTTCGTACCGAATCCGACAGAGAATGTCGTCCACGTATTCGACGCCTCCACGAATCGTCTTGCTCACACGATCAGCATCGAGAAAGGTCCGGATCAGGTTGCGTTCACCGACACGTTTGCCTACGTGCGATCGACGGGGGCGAATGAAGTGAGCATGATTCGCCTGAGCACGTTGGGCAGCCAGCCGGACATCGTCAAATTCCCTAGCGGCCAGAACGTCCCCGCGGACGCCGGGATCGAGACAAGTCTCGCCGATGTGATCGTGCCCGCGCCGGAAGGTGATTCAGTACTGGTGGCGAATCCGGCTGACCGCGTCATCTATTACTACTCCGAAGGCATGGCCGCGCCGATGGGTAGTTTTCAGAACTACCGCCGCAAGCCTCGTGCGTTGATGGTGGTTGACCGTTCGCTGCGCGAGGTTACTTCCGGCGTTTACTCCACCACTACCAAGCTGCCGAAGAGCGGTGTCTACGACGTCGCCTTCCTGCTCGACTCGCCGCGGATCACACACTGCTTCGAAGCCGAGGCGAAGCCGAACCCGGATGTCCAACAGGAAAAACAAGTCGCCATTCGAGTGGAGTACTTAAACAACGAGAAGCAATTGCGTGTTGGGGAGAATTACAAACTCCGCTTCAAGATCATCGACACAGGGACCTTGAAAGCGAAGAGCGATTTGAAGGATGTGCGCGTGCTTACGTTTCTCGCGTCAGCTACGTGGCAGAAACGAGACTTCGCGCGCCCGGTCGGTGATGGCGTTTATGAACTCGACATAAAAGTTCCGCAGACGGGTTTGTATTTTGTGTTTGTCGAAAGCAAATCGCAGGGAGTGAATTACAGGCAACTGCCTCACCTGACGCTTCAGACAGCCGCGGCCACCGCGACCAACACACCCGTTGAAGAACCGTAAACCCATTTGTAGGGGCGGCCCTCCGTGGCCGCCCCTCGTTGGGAAACAGCCATTCATCGACACAGGGGCGGCCACAGAGGGCCGCCCCTACAAAACAACCCGGGAGGATTGAGATATGAAACATCTTTATTCAAAAACTCAAAGCGCGCTTCTTAAAGGTATGTCTCTCGGCCTGCTCGTCTGCACGCTGGCGTTTAGCTCCGCGCAGGCGCAGCACGACGGTCACAAAACATCGCCGGCAAAGGGAACCAGGCAGCAAACGAAAACAAAAGATAACGTTCACTACTCGTGTCCAATGCACGCGAGTGTGAAAGCGAAGAAGCCCGGCAAGTGTCCGAAGTGCGGCATGGATCTGCGCGCCGACCGCAATGAAGAAACGGCAGCTACAACCGCGAACGAGCCAACCTCCGATCAATTGTCGAAGGTGAACATCCCGGATATCGAACTGCTCGATCAGAACGGACGGAAGATTCATTTCTACACCGACCTCGTTAAAGGCCAGACCGTCGCGATCAATTTCATCTTTACGACCTGCACCACGATCTGTCCGCCACTCGGCGCGACATTCGCACGCGTGCAGAAAGAACTGGGCGACAAAGTGGGCCGGGACGTGCGCTTCATTTCCATCAGCGTCGATCCAGTGACCGATACACCCGAACGGCTCAAAGCGTGGGGCGCGAAATTCCACGCCGGTGATGGTTGGACCTTCGTCACCGGAAGTAAGCCGCAAGTTGATGAGCTGCTACGTGCCCTGGGTGCGTCTTCCGCGCGTCGCGAAGATCACTCGCCGACGGTACTCATCGGCAATGACGCCAGCGGCAACTGGACGCGTACTTACGGTTTAGCGAAATCGAGCCAGTTAGTGCAGATCATCAACGACGCCATCGCGGGCAAAATAACAACTACTACAGCGGGGATATCAAACTAATGACACGACGAATTTTTACTACTCTTAT
>JAICGZ010000031.1 GCA_025922875.1 Pyrinomonadaceae bacterium | reverse complement strand
ACGGCGAGAACCCGAAAGTCATTCAGGAATTGCTGCGTCATGCAAACCTTCGAGTCACAATGGACACATACGTTCAAGCTATGAGTGATGAGAAACGTAAGGCGCAGAGCAAGGTTGTCGAAATGATTATGCCTGGTATTCGCAAGGCAGCGCGTTAGCTCAATGGACGCTTATTGGACGCACGGTGAAAACGGGATTTCTTGTAAGTGATTGACAGTATTGGCGTCCCGTACGGGAATCGAACCCGTGTCGCCGCCGTGAAAGGGCGGTGTCCTAGGCCGCTAGACGAACGGGACGCATAGGTGGGAGATTGCTCTCTAGCGCAAGCGCGTTACGTTACCGTATGCGATTTGACGCTGTCAAACCACGCGACGAGACGAGTAGTGGGACAGTTTGAATTGTGGCACTCCAAGGAGATGCTTGGATCACACCGCAATACCATTCCACCGAAGCGCATTCTTAACTATAATGCCTCGCGCGGTTTCTCACCGCGTCCATTCTGACTAAGCAGCAGGAGAGATGTATGTCTAACGCTTCCCGCCCTCGAATCATAAGTCTGTCCGCAATCGTGTTGCTTGCATGTACCAGCATCGCTGTGGCTCAACACGATCCGAGCGGCATAACGGGCGGCGGCATGATCGGAGGCAGCACGGGACGGCCTTCCACCAAACCCGCAACCAGACCGGCGACGAAACCATCTACTAAACCGGCCTCTACCACAACTCCTGCGCCTCGAAGACGAACTACTCCTACGACACCAGTCACACGGCCCGCAACAACGGCAACGACCACGACTGCAAACGCCAATTACTACTATCAGCAAGGCGAAGCGCTTTATAACTCCAAACAATATCGCGAAGCACTCGAACCTTATATCAAGGCCACGCAGATCAATCCGTCGATGGCCGCAGCGCTCTATCGCATCGGATGGATCTACAACGATCTCGAGGAGTACGACTCCGCGATCGATCCACTCAAACGAGTCACCGCAATACAACCGAACAACGGGGCCGCACATTTCGAGTTGGGTTACGCCTACCTCAAGCTCGAACGTTACGCAGAAGCGTTAACTGCGTTCCACCAAACCGTCCGCGCCAAGCCTGACTACGCTTCAGCACACTACGAAATCGGATGGATTCACAACGAGCAGAAAAACTACGACGATGCAATCAAGGCTTTGAGGCTCGCGATCAGTTTTCGTTCCGATTATGCCGAAGCACATAACGAGATGGGTTACGCATTGCGTAACCTTGGTCGTTATTCGGAAGCTATCGAGGAATATCAGGAAGCAATTCGCTTGAACCCTGACATGGGCCTCGCGCATCTTGGCCTGGGCGACGTCTATTACTACAACACAAAGCAGTACGCCGAGGCGGCGAACGCGTACAAACATGGTCTCCAACTCCGGCCAGGCAATGCCACTGCTCAATACAACCTGGCATGGTGTTACAACGATCTCGAGCGATATAGCGACGCAGTTGAGGAACTGCGTAAGGCGATTCAGTTGCAACCACACTATCCCGAGGCACACAACGAACTGGGCTATGCGCTCCATCAATTGAACCGTTTTAGTGAGGCGATCCAGCAATATCAGGTCGCGATCAGGCAAAAGACCGACTACGCCTTAGCTCATTACAATCTCGGTGTGTCGTACATTTCAATGCGCAATCGCAACGCAGCACTCGATCAATACCGGATCCTCCAGCGTATCGACAGCGCACGCGCAACAAAGCTTTTCAATCAGATCAAATAAGCATTCAAAGAACGCGACACCTCATTACAAATCCCGATTAACGTCTCCTCAGAGCGTCACCTTTTCACTGGTTTCGGTAACAAAGCATTAAGAGGCTCCCCGCGCCGGCAACGTAAAAGCCGGTTTGCAGGATTTACATGATTCAAGATTGACATGTAAATCTTGTTCAATCCTGCAATCCTGTAAAAATGACTTCCCGCATGCTGCAAGTTCCGTCGTCGTGGGCGTTCTATTCCCATCACATCAAGGAGGACATCATGGCCAAAGAATTCTTTCAAAAATCGTTTCTGTTGCTTGCCCTCAGCGTCATCGCCCTACCGGTTTTCCTTGCTTTGTACTCTTCGGAAACCACCGCATCCGCGCAAACAGGCGAGACCCCAGGTTCGCTTACCGTGGTTGACTCGTCCGGGAAACCGAAGTCGCTGTGTCCTCTGAAACACACTGACGTGAAGGCCGAGATCAGCGGTTTCATTTCACGCGTCGTCGTGACGCAGCAGTTTGAAAATCCGTTCAACGAAAAGATCGAGGCGGTTTACACGTTCCCTTTACCGCAAAGGGCCGCGGTTGACGACATGACGATGATCGTTGGCGAACGAACGGTCCGCGGAAAAATTCTTCCACGCGAACAAGCGCAGGCTGTTTATGAAGCCGCGAAGTCGAGCGGTCAGGTGACCAGCCTGCTCGATCAGGAACGCCCAAACATCTTTACGCAATCGGTAGCCAACATACTTCCCGGCGAGCAGGTCAAGATCACAATTAGCTACGTTGAAACTTTGAAATACGAGAACGGCGCCTACGAATTTGTGTTTCCGATGGTTGTTGGTCCTCGTTACGTGCCAGGCACTCCCAAAGTAGAACAGCGCGGCAACGGTTTTGCTCCTGACACCGATAAAGTTCCGGATGCTTCCCGGATCACACCCAAACCAGCTCCACCGGGGATGAGAAGCGGTCACGATATCTCACTCGAAGTCGCGCTCGATGCTGGTTTAATCGTCGATAGCCTTGATTCGAAAACTCACCCGATCGACGTTCAACGTCCGGATGCTCGCAGTGCGCGCCTCCGTCTAAAAGAAAGCTCGACCATCCCGAATAAAGATTTCATTCTCCGTTACGACGTGGCGGGCCGGACGATGCAGGACGCGCTGTTGACGCATCGCTCCGCAAAGGGAGGCTTCTTCACCATGATCCTCCAGCCACCCGACCGCGTCATGCCGGCGGATGTCATGCCAAAGGAGTTAGTGTTCGTACTCGACACTTCGGGGTCGATGATGGGTTTCCCGATCGAAAAGGCGAAAGAGACGATGAAGCTCGCGCTCGACAGTCTCTATCCGTCTGACACGTTCAACCTCATCACGTTCGCGGGCGATACTCGCATCCTGTTTCCGCAACCAGTGCCTGCGACGGGGGCGAACTTGAGAAAAGCACAGGCTTTCCTGAGTTCACGTTCAGGTTCGGGCGGCACTGAAATGATGAAGGCTATTAAAGCCGCGCTCGAACCGTCTGACGATCAGTCACACGTTCGCATTGTTTGTTTTATGACTGACGGCTATGTCGGTAACGACATGGAGATCATCTCGGAGGTGCAGAAGCATCAGAACGCGCGCGTGTTTTCGTTTGGTATTGGAAGTTCGGTAAATCGTTTCCTGCTGGACAAGATGGCGGAAGTGGGCCGCGGTGAAGTGGAGTACGTCAGTTTGAGTGACGATGGATCCGCAGCGGCGCGACGTTTTCACGAACGCGTGCGCAATCCACTGTTGACAGACATTTCGATCGATTGGAATGGCTTGCCGGTGACCGACATTTACCCGCAACGCATTCCGGATCTCTTCGGAGCCAAGCCCGTGATTCTGACCGGACGCTTCACCGATGCCGGACGCGCTACGATTCGGCTGAAAGGAAAGATGGCGGGAAATGATTTCGTACGAGAGATTCCGGTCGAACTTCCGGAGACAATGGCTTCGCATGACGTGCTTGCATCGCTTTGGGCGCGCGAGCGAATTGAAAGCCTGATGGACCAGGATTACGGCGGCGCACAGTCGGGTAATATGCGACCGGAATTGAAAGATACCATCACGCAACTGGGGATTGAGTATCGCTTGATGACGCAGTTTACTTCGTTCGTTGCTGTTGAGGAGATGATTGTGACTGACGGTGGCCAACCGCGACGGATTGATGTGCCCGTTGAGGTGCCGGAAGGTGTGAATCGCAGAGCAGTAATTCCGGGTGAAGGAGACACTATGGGGTTCGTTTTGCAGCGAACAGCCATATCGACAGGATACATGGCCGGCTCAGCTCCACAGCCCAGTCCTAAGCGAGCCAGAGGCGCCGGCGGTGGCGGAAGATTGATGCCTCCTCCGCCAAATCAAGGACCGACGGTAGATCTAAGGGTGGATGTACCTAAGTCAGTCGAGGAACAGAAACTGGATCGAATTCGAACTAAAGTACACCCATCGATTCTTGCGCTCATTCAGCGTGTGGAAAGAAAAGAGATTCTTCCAGGAGCTGGGGAAGCTGGGTTTGTGCAAGCAGACAAAGCTATGTTGCAGGTGTGGTTGTCAGACAAATCAGACGAAGCGCGCGCGAAGCTTAAAGAACTCGGCTTCGAGATTATGCTCGATGCGAAAACATCGAAATTGATCATCGGTCGTCTACCAATCGATAAGCTCGAAGCGTTGGCGGCCCTGGATTTCGTTAAGTACGTTTCGCCGCAACTGTCGAAGTAAGCCACGGATCTTCACGGATGAACACGGATCGGAAAAGATCTTTTCGATCCGTGTTTGTGCGTGTAATCTGTGGTTTCAATGCCGGTGGTAATGAAATTTGGCGGGACGTCAGTTGCTGACGCCGCCGCTTTCGAGAATGTCGCGCGCATCGTTGCGGCGCAGCGCGACCGGTCGCCTGTTGTCGTCGTTTCAGCGATGAGCAGAGTGACTGACAGCCTGCTTGCGGCGACGACCGAGAACGATGTCGATAAGGCGATCGCGTCGCTGGAACCAACCTTTCATCGTCATCACGCCGTCGCGAAAGAACTTCTCTCTGAATCGCAAGCAGAACAGTTTGTCAAACAAATCAGCAGTGCCGCCGATCGTATTGCGGAATTACTGGGAGCGATCGCGCAGAATCCCTCACAACGCAAAGTCCTTCAGGATGAAGTCGTCTCGTTTGGCGAAACTCTTTCGAGCACCTTGCTTGCCGAGGTATTAAGCCAACGCGGCATTCAAGCCCGGCAAGTGGACGCACGCCGCTGTGTCATCACCGACGAAGAACACACAGCCGCCGCCCCCCTGATGGGTGAAACGTTTGCGCGCAGCCAGAACGAGTTACATCCGCTTCTCCAGGCCGACGTTGTTCCTGTGCTTGGTGGATTCATCGGGGCGACAACCAGAGGAGTAACAACAACGCTGGGACGTGGTGGCTCAGACTACACGGCCGCGCTGATTGGCGCAGCGCTTGGCACGAACGAAATACAGATCTGGACAGACGTCACAGGAGTGTTGACTGCCGACCCGCGAGTAGTTCCGGAAGCACAGACGATCGAGCGGCTTTCGTATAGCGAAGCAGCGGAGCTTGCTTATTTCGGCGCGAAAGTTCTGCATCCAAAAACCATTCAACCCGCTATTGAAAAACATATTCCGGTGCGGATCTGCAATTCGCGTTCGCCCGCGGAGCAGGGCACACTTGTTGGACCACAAACCGAAACGTCTGCACGGACCGTGAAAGCCATCGCACACAAAACAGGTGTGACCACGGTTCAGATCACTTCCGCGCGCATGCTTGGAGCCTACGGATTCCTGCGCGCCCTCTTTGAAGTGTTTGAACGACATCGCACCGTGATCGACGTGGTTACAACTTCGGAAGTGAGCGTTTCGCTTTCGCTGGATGACGACAGCGCATTACCCGCAATCGTCAAGGAACTGGAACAACTCGGGACCGTGCGAGTCGAAAAAGGCCGGGCGATCATCTGTGTTGTCGGTGAGGGTTTGAGAGGGATGCCGGGGATTGCCGCGCGCGTGTTCAGTACGATCAGCGATATCAATGTGACGCTGATCTCGCAAGGCGCGTCGAGTATTAATTTTACGTTCGCTATAGAAGAAGAGCGTGTGAACGAGGCTGTCACAAGATTGCACCACGCTTTATTTGAGCCACACAAAGGCACAAGAAGCACAAAATGAAGTTGTTTGAGTTAACGCGAGAGCTCATTGATATTCCGTCAGTCACTGGTGATGAGATGGCGGTGGGACAGTTTCTGTCGAAACATCTCGAAGGGCTTGGTTACGGGGTTGAGCGACAGGAGGTGGTCCAGAATCGTTTCAACGTGATTGCCACGACTGAAGTGTCGCCGCGTATCGTCTTCTCGACTCACATGGACACAGTGCCGCCGTTCATCGAGTCGAGCGAGGATGAGGAGTTTATTTATGGGCGCGGGTCGTGCGATGCGAAAGGAATCATCGCGGCGCAGATCTTCGCCGCCGAGCGGCTGCGTGCGGCGGGCGTGAATGACGTCGGCCTGCTTTTCACAGTCGATGAAGAACTCTCGAGCGCAGGCGCGCAAGCTGCAAACAATCATTCACTCGCGCGCGAGTGCCGTTTCTTAATCAACGGTGAACCGACCGATAATCGTTTGGCGACTGGCACCAAAGGATCGGTGCGAGTGATCATCACCACTGAAGGCCGCGCGGCGCATTCTGCGTATCCGGAAGCCGGTGAGTCGGCGATCGAGAAGCTGCTCGACATCCTGCAGGGCATACGCGCATCCGAGTGGCCCGAAGATAGTTTTTTCGGTACTACGACGTGCAACATCGGCGTGCTCAGTGGTGGGACACGGCCGAATGTAATCGCAGATAAAGCACGCGCGGAATTGCAAATTCGGCTCGGGATCGATATAGAGCACGTCAAAAGAGTTCTGGAAGAAGTGAGCGACGGTCGCGGCCGTCTTGAATATGCCTCGGCGCACAATCCGGTGCGACTCTTTTCTGTTCCGGGTTTCGATCAGTGTGTAGTGCGATTCACGACGGACATTCCATATCTGTCGAACTGGGGAAAGCCGCTGTTGCTCGGACCGGGATCGATTCTCGACGCGCACACGGATCACGAGCGAATTGCGAAGCGTGAATTGGAAGATGCGGTTGAGATATATGTGAACTTGGCAAAGAAACTGTAGGGGCGGCCCTCCGTGGCCACTCCTCGGATCAGAATTGCGAACAAGGGGCGGCCACGGAGGGACGCCCCTACAAAACGGATGAGAATAGCATTAATCGGATTCGGTGCGATGGGCCAACTGGTTGCCGCTGAAGCACGTAAGCGCGGCGACGAAGTCGGCGCAGTGGTCACGAGTAAAGAAGGTGACCTCGCGATCGATCAACTGGCAGAGAAGCTCCGCGGTCATGATGCGGCTATTGATTTTTCCGTGGGCGAGGCCGTTCTCAGAAACATCGAAGCTTGCGCGCGTGCGAGATTATGTCTCGTAGAAGGAGCGACTGGTTGGAAACAGCATGAGGCACAAGCGAAACAGATCATCAATGAACACTCGGGCGCGATGGTGTATGGGGCAAATTTTTCAATCGGGGTGAATCTTTTCTATCGTATTGTGAAACAAGCGTCGTCGTTATTCGCCGCGGTTGATGGCTACTCCCCGTTCATCGAGGAAGCCCATCACAATCGCAAACGCGACGCGCCTTCCGGGACAGCTCTCAAGCTGCGCGACCTGATGTCAGAACATCTCGGACCAGACATTCCGACGTCTTCGACGCGCGCCGGCCATATCCCCGGTACGCATCGAGTCGGGTTTGATTCGGAAGCCGATCAGGTCCTGCTCACACACACGGCGCGCTCGCGACAAGGTTTTGCGAGTGGCGCGCTGCTGGCGGCCCATTGGATCGTTGGAAGAACAGGGGTGTTTGAGTTTGGGGACGTTATTGAAGACGTCTTAAAAAAGTAAAAGAGGATTTCTCTCGCAAAGGCGCAAAGGCGCAAAGGAAAACCACTATGACATTACAACTCGACTGGCTTCGCGGATGTGCGACCGCCCTGGTCACTCCTTTTACAAACGACGGCTCGGTTGATGAGAAGCGTTTGCGCGACCTGATCGAATATCAGATCGCGGGCGGCGTTCGCGTGCTCGTTCCCTGCGGCACTACTGGCGAGAGCGTGACGATGTCTGACGAAGAGAACAGACTCGTCATCAGCACTGTGGTCGAACTCGCTCGCGGGCGCGCCAGGGTCATCGCCGGAACCGGCAGCAACTCAACCGCGGTGACGATTGCGCGTTCGCAAGCTGCGCGTTCTCTCGGCGTTGACGGCGTGTTGACAGTCGCTCCTTATTACAACAAACCAACTCAGGAAGGTCTCTACGCGCACTTTCGCGCGATCGCTGAGTCAGTCAATGGCTTGCCCGTTGTCATCTACAACGTTCCCGGTCGCACGTCTTCAAACATTTCTGCCGAGACAACGCTGCGACTCGCACGCGACGTGGAAAACATCGTCGCAATCAAAGAAGCTTCCGGCAATCTCTCGCAGATCATGGAGATCCTGCGCAGCCGGCCGGAAGGTTTTCGCGTGATCTCAGGTGACGACGCCTTGACCCTCGCGATGATTGCGTTGGGAGCAGAAGGTCTGATCTCCGTGGCTTCAAACGAAGCCCCGGAAATGATGTCGCGGCTCAACGATCTCGCACTCGCAGGCAACTGGGACGAAGCACGCGCGCTGCACTACCGTCTGCTGCCGCTGATGGAAGCAAACTTCATCGAGTCGAGCCCTGGTCCAGTGAAGGCGGCGATGGCGTTGATGGGTCTGCTTGAAGAAAACCTTCGTCTCCCGCTGGTGCCAGTACAGGAAAAGACACGCGCCCGCCTGCGTGAAGTTTTAATCGAAGCAGGTTTATTGAAGGAAACTTCGCATGCAATTGCGTGAACAGATCGAAGCACTTGCTGCACGCCCAAGCAACGAGTTTTTTCGCGAGGACAGAAATGTATTCGAAGAGTTTAAGACTGCGCTCAACAGGGGCGAAGTTCGTGCTGCTGAAAAAGAGGCGAGTGGCAAGTGGAAGGTGAACTCGTGGGTCAAGCAGGGATTGCTGCTCGGCTTTCGCATGGGTGCGATCACTGACATGTCCGTGGGCGAGAGTTTCAAATTCTTTGACAAGGATACCTATCCGGCGCGGCCAACCAACATCGACGATGGCGTCCGGATTGTTCCGGGCGGTTCGACGATCAGAGATGGCGCCTACATCGCCCCCGGTGTTGTCTGCATGCCGCCGATGTTCGTGAACGCCGGCGCTTACGTCGACGAGGGAACGATGATAGATAGCCACGCGCTCGTGGGTTCGTGCGCGCAAGTCGGCAAACGAGTGCACATCTCGGCGGCGGCGCAGATTGGCGGTGTGCTCGAGCCGGTTGGAGCGGTGCCGGTCATCATCGAAGATGATGTGCTTGTCGGTGGAAATTGCGGAGTTTACGAAGGCGCGGTCGTGCGCGAGCGCGCGGTGCTCGGCTCGGGAACCATCCTGACAGGCTCGACGCCTGTTTACGATCTGGTTCGCGGCGAGATCTACCAGCGAGACGCAAGTGCGCCACTCGAGATCCCTGCGGGCGCGGTTGTTGTTCCCGGCGCGCGCGCAGTAACTAATGAACGAGGACGAGACTGGGGTCTTTCACTTTACGCGGCGATCATCGTTAAGTATCGCGACGAGAAGACTGACACGGCGGTGCGATTAGAGGACTACCTGCGTTGAACAAGTTTGCACCACCGAAACGTCTGCAAGGGATCGAGAAGAGCGTTATCCGCCAGATGCTGGATCGCGCACGGCCCGGCAGCATCAATCTCGGATTAGGTGAGCCTGATCTGCCGACACCGGATGTCATTCGGCGGGCGGCAGTCAAAGCGATCGTTGAAGAGCAGAACGGTTACACCACGCACTCCGGCCTGTTGTCGTTGCGTGAAAAGATTGCCGCCGAGTATCCATATCTCGAAAACAAGCCGGACCAGGTTGTTATCACCGCGGGTTCACAGGAGGCTTTGTACCTGGCGCTACTCGCACTCGTCGAAGAAGGCGATGAAGTGCTGCTTCCCAATCCCGCATTTGTTGCCTATCCGACCATCGTGCAGATGGCTGGAGGTACGTCGACGTTCTATCGGTTGCCGCGAGAGAATGGCTTTGCGTTTGACGTTGATGAATTTCGGCGCGCACTCTCGCCGCGAACCAAAGTTATTGTGTGCATCAGTCCATCGAACCCGACTGGGCGCGTGCTGTCGAGAGATGATCTGGTAAGTATTGGCGACGCGCTGAGGGACCATGGCGCTTATCTGATCAGCGATGAGATCTATCGCGACCTTTATTACACACCGGAGCGGCCCGGTTCGTTGTCGTCGTTTTATGATCGGACGATCGTTATCGGCGGTCTTTCAAAATCGATGAGCATGACGGGCTGGCGCCTGGGTTGGTTGTGTGGCGATGAAGCCGTGGTCCAGGCAGCGCTCGTGCTGCATGGTTACGTAACGACGTGCGCGTCGACGGTTTCGCAAAAAGCGTCGCTGGTTGCGTGGAGCGAAGAGGCTGAACAGGCGCGAAGCGGGTTTCGTGAGACGTTTCGCGCGCGTCGGGATCATTTGCTGTCGTTGATCGATTCTGAGTTGGCGCTAAAAGCGGCGGCGCCGGAGGGCGCGTTCTACACGATGTTGGATGTGAGTGCGTATGGTCCATCGATGAAGGTTGCGGTCGCGCTGTTGGATCAAGGCGTGATAACGGTGCCTGGGGTAGGGTTTGGTAGCGAGGCTGAAGGGTTTCTGCGCGTTTCGTTCTGCGCGGAGCAGGACACATTGTCCGAAGGCGTTAGGCGAATTAAGAACGGTTTACAGGATTTACAAGATTTTTCAAGATGAATCTTGAAAATCCTGAAACATCCTGTAAATCCTGTGAGAGGATCTATGTACAGAGTTGGAATTCTTGGTGCGACGGGTATGGTGGGCCAGCGGTTTATTCAGCTGCTCGCCGACCATCCACAGTTTGAAGTCACTGCTGTTGCGGCGTCAGATCGATCGCAAGGCAAGGCATACGGAGACGCTTGCACATGGCGTCTTGGTGGGGAGATGCCGCCGTCAATCCGCTCGATGCCGGTGCAGCCGCCGGCGCCTCCGCTCGACTGTGATCTCGTGTTCTCGAGTTTGCCCGGCGACATAGCGCGTGAGACCGAAGGCAGCTTTGCCGCCGCGGGTTATCCCGTGATCAGCAATTCATCTGCGTTTCGTATGGACGAAGACGTGCCGCTGCTGATCCCCGAAGTCAATCATCAACACCTCGGCCTCATTGAAAAACAGAAGCGACGTTATCCGTCGGGTGGCTACATCGTCACTAACCCGAATTGCTCGACCATCATGCTCGCGCTCGCACTCGCTCCCTTGCATGCATCGTTTGGAGTCTCTGCTGTCGCTGCTACCACACTGCAAGCGCTTTCAGGCGCCGGGTATCCGGGCGTCGCGTCGCTCGACATCCTCGACAACGTATTGCCTTACATCAGTAGTGAAGAAGAGAAGATCGAAACTGAGACCACCAAGATTCTCGGACGCTTCGCGGATGAACGGATCGAGTTAGCTCCGATGGCGGTCAGTGCACAGTGTCACCGCGTGAATGTTTCCGACGGACACATGGCTGCAGTGCGCGTAAAACTCGCGCGCAAGCCTGATCTGAAGGAGTTACGCGCATCGCTGGAGTTGTTTCGATCGTTGCCGCAGGAGCTCGGATTGTATTCCGCGCCCGCGGCGCCAATTGTCGTTCGTGATGAACAGGATCGGCCGCAGCCGAAGTTGGACCGCGATGCAGGCAACGGAATGACGATCACTATCGGGCGGTTGATGCCTGATACAGTGCTTGATTACCGGTTTGTCGTGTTGAGTCATAACACGATACGCGGCGCTGCTGGTGCGGCGATTCTGAATGCGGAATTGTTAGACAGGATGGGCAAGATTTTTCATAAAATTAAAAGCACATGAAGAGACTCTCCAAAGTCGTTCTGGTCCTATTGCTCCTCAGTATCACCACGCGGGCACAATCTCTCGACGATCAAGTAAAGACTCTCGTCACTTCATTCAAAGGCAAGGTCAATCTCTTCGCCAGGAACCTCGACACAGGTGAAACTTACGCTCTCAACCCGGACGAACGCGTACGCACCGCCAGCACGATCAAGATCGCGGTCATGATCGAAGCGTTTGCACGCGTCGCTGAAGGAAAGGCGAAATGGAGTGACGAAGTTGTATTAACCAAGGAGAAGAAAGTCTCCGGCTCAGGCATCCTTGGCGAACTTTCACCTGGCCTAAAGCTCACACTGCGTGATGCCGTTAATCTCATGATGATCCTCAGCGACAACACCGCAACGAATCTCGTGCTCGATGTCCTCACGACTGATGCGGTGAACGCGCGGATGGAATCTCTTGGTTTCAAGCAGATCAAGATCATGAGGAAAGTGGGAAGCGGCGGCGAAAGCACGGCTGGAAAGGATCCGGAAAACAAGAAATTCGGCCTTGGCTTTGCGACTCCGCGCGAGATGGTCCTGGTGATGGAGAAACTCGAGCGCGGCGAAATCATCAACCCTGCCGTTTCGAAAGAAATGATCGATCTGATGAAACGTGAGCAGGGTCGTAACGCGATTGGGCGATCTCTTTGGAACGTGCCAATGGCGAGCAAGTACGGTGCGTTGGACCGTCTACGGAGCGCTGTAGGCATTCTTTATACAAGGCAGGGAAGAATCGCGATGGCCATCTCGTGCGATGACATGCCGGAGACGATGTGGTCCGTAGACAATCCTGCGTATCTGCTCATCTCGCGCCTATCTGAAGTGCTCGCCGGCGGACTTGGCAAGAAATAATCCAAAATCCGAATTTTTGAAGACTCCCAGAGATTTGGATATACTCTGACTCCCTGGATCGACTAAATGCAAAAAACACGCGGGTTTGGCGACGGTTTTCGAAGAATTCCTCGCGGAATAGTATCTGCAAGAGGTCATTCAAAAGCTAGTTAGGGCCGTAGAGCCATTTCTCATCTTTTTTTGCAGGCTCTACAAAGTCGAGCAGGAAGTCCGATTTGTTTGCGGCTCAAAGGGAGCAGCAACAGCAGTCAAAAAAAAATATTCGAGTTCGCGGCAGGATTGCTGCCGGTTTCAAGCCAGTTTGTTCCCGCGCAGCATTTCTGATTAACAGTGACAGTGTCGGGAGGACCTTCATGAAAAGTAAAAACTTGCTACGAGGTATTGTGCAGGGCTGCAGCACTTTTGTCCTGTTATCGCTGTTTACGGTAGCGGTTCTTGCACAGCAAGGCGCTTCAACAGTACGCGGTACGGTTAAAGACCAACAAGGCAACGTCGTGTCGGGCGCGACGGTCAAGCTCATCAGCCTGGCCACCAACGCAGAACGTACAACCACGACCACCGATGAGGGTTTGTATTCCTTTGAAGCCGTTCAGGTGGGCGACTACAAGATTGAAGTCGAGGCCCCCAACTTCAAAAAAGGCGTCATTACTGACATCCACGCGCTGATCTCAAGTCCTGTATCAGTAGATGTGCAATTGGAGGTCGGCAACATCGCGGAGACGGTAACCGTAACTGCGGGAGCCGCTGAGGTGTTAGTGAACCGGGACGACGGAACTCTCGGCAACACGTTTGTCAGAAGACAAATTACCGAGTTGCCGCTCGAAGGTCGCAACGTTACTAACCTGTTGTCGTTGCAACCAGCCACCACCAGAGATGGCTTCGCGGCTGGCGCGCGTGCCGACCAGTCAAACATTACGCTTGACGGTGTGGACATCAACGAGGCCGAGACCAATCAGACCACAAATCCTAATAGTGATCCGGCCGACAGTACCAACGCCCTGAACCTCGTCCCCGAGCGTAGTACGGTGCTGCGGCTCAATGCCGAGGCGGTTGAAGAGTTTCGCGTAACCACTACGAACTCCAACGCTAATCAGGGCCGCTCAGGAGGCGCGCAGGTGTCGTTGGTAACCAGAAGCGGTAGCAACGACTGGCATGGAGCGCTCTTTGAGTTTTATCGAACAAAGAAGTTTTCTGCGAATAACTTCTTCAACAACCTGTCGGGCATCGAGAAACCGGCTCTGATCCGGCACACTTTTGGTGGCGCTTTTGGCGGGCCGATACTTAGAGACCGCGCGTTCTTCTTCTATAGCTTTGAGGGAGATCGAATTACTCGATCGCAGCCGATCGGAGTGCCCCGCAATGTTCCTCTTCCCAGCCTCGGCCGCGGAGAGGTCAGGTTCTTCGGTTGCCCTCCAGGCACTGCCGTTGAAGACTGTGGTGAGTCAGTCCCAGTTACGCTGCAAACTCTGACAACGGCGCAGCTAAACACGATTTTCCCGGTTGTCGGTATCAATCCTGCAGCAGTCGCGGTTCTTCAGGATGCTGCCGCCAGATATCCGGCGAACGACTTTACCGTTGGCGACGGATTGAACTCCGCCGGCTTTAGATTCAACACTCCGCTTCCAGCCAAGAGAAATTCTCATGTTGGCAAATTCGATTTCAATCTTACGGAGAAGCAGCAAGCGTTTGTTCGTGCCAGCGTGATTTACGATTTGATCGCTCGCGAGCGGCAGTTCCCGGATACGCCGGCGCCGACGATCTGGTCACACCCCATGGGCATTGCGGCCGGACATACCTGGACCCTTAACAGCAGCATGGTGAATAGGTTCACTTATGGCTACACGCGCGAGGCTTTTAGCCAACAGGGAGATTCAGGTGAAAACGCGATCAGCTTCCGTTTCATCTTTTCACCTCGCACGTTTTCTCGTACGTTGACTCGAATCACCCCCGTTCAAAACTTTACGAACGATCTCTCGTGGCTGAGGGGAAATCACAGCTTCAGCTTTGGCACGAACATTCGGCTCGTTCGCAATCGACGGGATTCTTTCGACAATGCGTTTGATAACGCCATCACCAATCCTTCGTTCTTTCAGGGTGGCGGCGCCTCAATCGCGGATCCTGTAAATGAGTTCTCGCCGATTTCCGGGGCCACTACCGGAGTCGAGAATGCTGTCACCGCCTTGATTGGCAGATTTTCTCAATACTCGGCTCTATTCACGTTTGACAAGGATGGAACTCTTTTGCCTTCAGGCACACCGGCGCAACGCGAGTTTCGCACCGAGGAATACGACTTTTATTTCCTGGACGCCTGGAAGATCACACCCAATCTTACTGTGAACTATGGTCTGCGCTACGGCATCAGCACTCCGGTTTACGAGAAGAATGGGTTTGAAGTTAAGACGACCGTTCCTCTCTCCGAGTTCTTCGAGGCAAGGAAAGCGGCCGCTCTAAGAGGCGAAGCCCTCAATACCCCGTTGACGCTGGAACTATCCGGCAAGGCGAACAACGCTGATCCGCTTTACAACTATGACAAGAACAACTTCCAACCCCGCATATCAATAGCCTGGTCGCCTTCGTTCGGTGACAATTTCCTGGGCAAAATTTTTGGCAGGAACAATGAGTCTGTCATTCGTGGCGGGTTCGCCATTACCAACGACTACTATGGTCAACAGCTCGCAGTTACGTTTGACCTCGGTAATACGTTAGGTTTTTCGTCCAGCCAGGACATTGCGGCTAACACTTTTAACCTGACGACTCGACCCGCGCCGCTATTTACCGGCTTTGGCCAGGACATCCGATCGCTGCCCAGAATCACCAATCCGGGCAACATTACCTTCCCGCGTACTCAGCCATTCGAGCCAAGTCCGGCATTTTTCGCGCAGGATCGACGTATTGAAACGTCGTTGGATTCGAAACTGGTCGCTCCGGTCAACTACGCGTGGAACCTTACCTATGAACGCCAATTACCAAAAGGTCTCGTTTTACAGACCTCTTACATAGGCAGGGCCGGGCGTAACCTCATCGCGTCGCGTGACGTGATGGCGCTAAACAACCTCGTCGATCCTACTTCCGGCATGGATTGGTACACAGCCGCCGGAATACTAGAGAGACTTCGCGCGGCAGGCACTGCAATCGAGGATGTTCCGAATATCCCATGGTTCAATCACTTCCTGCCGGCGAACATCGCTGAGTTGATGGACACAAACTACTTCGAGATGTGTTGTGGCGTGTTCCCGACCTACAATTTGACCCCGACACAGGCCGTGTATGCGGTGGCGTTGAATTTCTATGGGAACGATTGGACGGACACACAGGACGTCATAGAACAGGGTCTGGATCGGAACATTTTCTTCCATCCGCAATACGGCGCCCTGTCAGCTCACAGCAGTATTGCTCGTTCCAACTATCATGCTGGTACACTTACTCTCCGCCAGCGCCTGGGCCGGAGCTTTTCGGCCGATTTCAATTACTCGCTGTCGCATTCGCACGACGATGCATCGGGTCTTCAGACCGCCGATCAATTCGGTGGCGCGTTCATCCTGAATCCGCTGCGTCAGAGAGAGAGCTACGCGGATTCAGACTTTGACATCCGCCACATCATCAACGCGAATGCCCTGTGGGAGCTTCCATTTGGACGCGGTAAAACCTTCCTCGGCAACGTCAGTCGATTGACAGACGCTTTCGTTGGCGGCTGGCAACTCACGGGGATCTTCCGCTGGAACACCGGTTTACCGATTGGCACTCCGTTTGATAATGCTCGTTGGGCAACTAACTGGAACGTTCAGAGCAATACGGTAAGAACTAAAGACATCAAGCCTTGCCCGGCAAGAGGGGGCCGGCTTTTTGACTGCAATTTGCTTGAGTTCTACCAAAGCTTACGCAACCCGCTTCCGGGAGAGGCCGGAGATCGAAACGTGATCAGGCTGGCGGGTTACGTCAACCTCGACATGGGGCTAACCAAGGCCTTCAATTTACCGTGGAATGAAAACCACAGGCTGCAGCTCCGAGTTGAAGCGTTCAATGTCACCAACACGCAACGGATGAACGCTCCAAACACTGGCAGTCGTACCGGATGGGGAGTTGACCTCGATCCCAGTCAGGTTGAATTGGATTCCATACCAATCAACTTCGCCAGGTTTACCGCTATTCAGGGGGCGCCGCGCGTAATGCAGTTCGGCGTTCGTTATTCCTTCTAACCCGAGCTTTGCTCAACAAACCAGCGGGCTGGGGCTTCATGCTTCGGCCCGCTTTAGTTTTCCGGTATCATGCGATTTCAAATCCGGTATTAACCCATTCCAGCAGGAGGGACAAGTGATGAAACTTCTGATCCTTTCCCTAGTCATCTTCACTAGTGGTTGGTTAGCTTGCCCGGCTTTCGCTCAGGGGGGCCCTATGGACGGCGCGCGCGGCGGATCTAACGGCGGGCCGCACACGCTGTATGGTGATGTAAAGGTTGATGAGAGTAAGGCAGCCGGTGTTAATCGGCTGAGTTATGACATCATTCTTTACAATTTGTCTCGAGTACCAGTTGGACGCCAAACTGTGACCAGCAGCGGCCGTTATCGCTTCAACAATTTACCAAGTGCAATTTATGACCTGGTAGTGGAATCCGAGAACGTCGAGATTACGCGCATCCGGGTCGAGCTAGTCTCTCCACTTGGCGTGGATCAGCGCCAGGACATCTCTCTCGAGCTACGACCGTCTGTAAACTCCTCCGCAAAGCCGGCTTCGGTTTCCGCCGAGGACTACTACAAGCGCGTCCCGGCGAACCAGAAGTTGTTTGATAAGGCCCAGGTAGCGACTGATAACAAGAAGTATGCAGAAGCAGTCACCCTGTTCAATGAGCTTCTGAGCAACGACCCGAAAGATTATCAAGCGTGGACTGAGCTGGGCACGGTTTACTTGATCGATCAAAAAGCAACAGAGGCCGAAAAGGCGTATGGTAAAGCGATTGATGCCAGGCCTAAATTTTTCCTCGCCCTGATGAATCTCGGTAGATTGCGTATCATGCAGAAAAACTTCGAAGGCGCCATCTTACCTCTGAGTGCCGCAGTGGAAGTTAAACCGTCGTCAGCGGATGCCAACTACTATCTCGGTGAGGCCTATCTCCAGACTAAAAAAGGTTCGAAGGCTGTCGGTTACCTGAATGAAGCGATCAAGCTGGATCCGATCGGCAGGGCCGACGCTCACCTGCGCCTGGCAACTCTCTACAACGCCGCGGGAATGAAAGACAAAGCGGCCCTTGAGTATGAAGAGTTTCTGAAGAAGAAGCCTAACTATCCTGACGCAAAGAAACTCCGAGAGTACGTCGAAGCCAACAAGCCGAAGAGCTAAAACCATCCACAGATTACACCGATTATGCAGATTGTCTGAATCTATGAAATCTGTGTAATCTGTGGTCTATGTTGCCGCTCATCATTGTTATTCTCGGAGCTACTCTTATCGATGGTTCCGGACGTGCACCGATTCGCGACTCCGTCGTAGTTATTAAAGACGATGCGATTGTTAGCATAGGGCGGCGTGGACAAGTGAGAATTCCTCGAGAGGCGCGTGTGATCGATGCGCGTGGCCTCGTCGTTGCGCCCGGCTTCATCGATGCGCACAACCATTCCGAACGCGGCTTCGACACAGATCCTTTCGCGGCTTCCCAAGTCTCGCAGGGAATAACGACAGTCGTGATCGGACAGGATGGCGGCTCACCTTTTCCTGTCGGCGAATACCTCGCCAGCCTCGATAAAAATCCCATCGCTCTGAATGTGCTCACGTTTGTGGGCCATGCGACGCTGCGTGCGCGTGTGCTGGGCGACGACACCAACCGCCTCGCCACACCTGCCGAAGTTGAAAAGATGAAGCAGATGGTTGAACAAGCGATGCGCGAAGGTGCTGCCGGGCTTTCAACGGGTCTCGAATACGAAACCGGAAAACCCGCCTCAACTGAAGAGGTGATCGCACTCGCTCGATCCGCCAGTGCGTTTGGCGGCATGTACATCAGTCACATCCGCGACGAGGCCGATAAAACTTTCGAGGCTTTGAACGAAGCAATTCAAATCGGCAGGGAAGCGCGACTGCCAGTGCAGATTTCACATATCAAGCTTGGAACCGTTGCGGTTTGGGGCCGATCGAAGGAAGCAGTGGCGCTCATAAACAAAGCACGCGCTCGCGGCCAGGACATCACCGCGGACTGTTATCCCTACGATGCATGGAGCTCGACGATAAGAGTGCTGATTCCGAGTGGTCGTCATGATGACCCGGTCGACGTTGCGCGCGGACTGGCGGACGTGGGTGGACCAGCGAATATCACGATTGTTAGTTGCCGGGCTCATCCGGATTACGAGTTCAAGACCATGGAAGAGATCAGCAAGCGTGAAGGGATCAGCGCCGTCGATCTTTATATGAAGATCGTGCGCGATGGTGGCGCGGGTGTGGTCTGCCACTCGATGAAAGATACGGACATACAAACTTTTTACCGCCAGCCGTGGGTGATGGTGAGTAGCGACGGCGGCATCGGCGGGCGGCATCCACGCGGCGCGGGTTCGTATCCGCGCGTGCTCGGTCGTTATGTTCGTGAATTGCATTGGCTCACTTTGCCTGAGGCTATAAGAAAGATGACCTCGCTTCCGGCAAAGCGCTTCAAGCTGAATGACCGCGGCTTGATTCGCGCCGGGTACAAAGCAGACCTCGTAGTGTTTGATCCGGACACGATCATCGATCGAGCCACCTTTCAGGAGCCGCAGTTAACATCGGAAGGCGTAAAGCATGTTTTTGTAAACGGCACTGAAGTCTGGACCGGTGGCCGCGTCACAGGCGATCGCCCCGGTCGCGCTCTCCGCCACAAAAAGGTTAGCCACAAAAAGGCACAAATGTAGTTAGCTGAATGTCTGAGTTGACCCCCTTGCTCATTACTTGCTTCTTTTTTGTGCTTTTTGTGGCTACTGCTTTTTGTGTCATTTAGTGGCTCTACGAGTGTCACAATTTCCGTCACTGTTCGAGCAGTTCTGCTGAATTTCCTAAGAAAAACAGTCCGGCATGGGTCTTGACATGTATCCGGCGGGATGTCGTTGATTATTTCGCTCATCGGATTTACTGCGCTCGCCATGATAGTCCACGAGTTGGGCCATCTTCTCGCGGCGCGCGCTTGCAACGTTCCCGCTTCCGAACTGGGTCTCGGAATGGGTCCAAGGCTCGGTGGGTTTCGTTTAGGCAGCATCCGCTTCAACCTGCGCGCGATACCGATCGGATCGTTTGTGATGCTTGACGGTACGGCGTTGAAAGAGAAGTCGGTGCAAGCGCAACTCCTCGTGCATCTCGGAGGGGTTATCTTCAACCTCGTGGCTGGCTTTCTTACTTATGGAACAACCTTTGGCTGGCTGAATCTGTTGCTGGCGGCCGGCAACATTCTTCCGCTTTACCAGCACGATGGTTGGAAATGTGGCGTGACGATCATGCGTGCACTGCTGCAACGCAAGAGTCAACCGGCAGAGCGTGTGTTTACGTTCTCAGGCGGGTTCGTAAGCCTCCTCATCGCATGGGCCGTCGTGCGAATGTTTATCTAAAAGTTTTCCCCCAAGACGCAAAGGGCGCAAAGGGATGCTTCGCATTCTTCTTTGCGCCCTTTGCTCCCTTTGCGGGAAATTACCGCTGCGTCACTTCTTGAGCGAAACCCAAACGGTGTACGTACTGCCGTCGAAGAGTGTCGCTTTGAGCAACCACGTACCGTGGCCGCTACCGCCAAGACCCTTCGTGTTCAGGTTGTAGTGCCATTCGGTGCCGGTGAACCGGAATTGATTTCCGGTCGTGGCGGCATCAGTCGGCGTTGCGTCAATAGCCGGATCGGAGTCGGTAGCATTACTGTACTTGATCGCCTGCAGCGTATGGATGCCCGTAGTCAGCGGTGCTCCGAAACAGATCGCGCTGAACTTCACAGGGATCGTGCTGTTCAGTTTGAACGCCCGCACCGGATCCGTAAAGCTGCCGCCGGTTCCGAGTTCAACTGCGCCACCGATTGGCGAAAGGAACCCGTTGAACACGCTGCACGCCGTGAGAATGGTAAGGTTGTCGCCGGTGTATGTCAGCGTGTAGTTCGCTCCGCCGTTGCCGTCGTTAATCGTCAGGGTTCCGATCTTGATTGCGTAAGTTCCAACAAGTTCGCCTGGGTCGCGCGTCAATGCTCCCGCGAACGTGTCGGAGAACGCCAGCGAACCGCTGGTGATCTGGAACGTAAACGGAGGATCGGGATCGCCAAACGTCTTCGTCTTGGGATCGGCCTTAATGCTGATGGCGCGCTTCTTGATCTCGAAGTTGTTGCTCACGAACGACAGGTTGTAATTATTACCGCTGTTCCCATCGTTGATCGCGAGTGTGCCGATCGTGATCGCGTATAGCCCAACGTTTTCCCCGGGTGCCCGGCTTAAAGCTCCGGTGAACGCGTCGGTGAAAGCGAGCGAGCCGCTCGTGATCGTGTAAGCAAACGTCGGGTCGGCATCGCCGTAGATCTTGAACTGGCCGGCTGTTGCTGTTACTTGGATCGGCCGTTTGTCGATCGTGAATTCGGCGCCGTCATTGGTGATGATGTAGTTGTCGAGAGCTGAGAGTGGTGTGGCGCTCAGCGTGGCCGTGATGTGATAAGTCGGCGGGCTGGCATTCTCGCCTGCCACGCGTGAATAAGTAGCAGTGACGTTGTCAGCCGCGACGAAGTTCGTGCCTGCCCCGGTGGTTAGTGGTGCTGGATCGGCGTCACCGTAAGTCTTGCTGGCTGGATTGGTGGTCCAGGTCGCAGCCCGTTTCTTAATCTCGAAATTGTTCGAGACAAAGGTCAGGTTGTAGTTGTTGCCTCCGTTGCCGTCGTTGATCGCCAACGTGCCGATTGTGATTGCATAGAGTCCGGCGTTCTCGCCTGCCACGCGGCTGAGCGCGCCAGTGAAAGCATCGGGTGAAACCAGCGATCCATTCGTGATCGTGTAGGTGAAGCTTGCGGGATCAGCGTCACCGTAAGTCTTGAACTGCCCGGAATCAGCAGTGACTTCAATTGCGCGCTTGTCGATTGTCAACGTGCCGGTCCCTGAGCTTGCGTTGAATCCGGTGCCGGGTGTGTAAGCGGCTTCAATCGTGTATGGACCGGCGTCTGTACCTGCAGGTAACGCGTAACTCACGCTGGCGGCTCCAGCCACGACAGTGTTGTCAGTCGTGGCTGCGCCGATCGTGGTGAGGCCCTGTTTGACGGTGAATGTAACTGATCCGTTATTGACCGCAGGTCCACTCGCGGGTGTTACCGTCGCGTTGAGCGTCACGGACGTATCGCCGTAAGTGGCACTTGCGTTAGCAACTGTTGTCGTGGTGTTGACCGTCGCTGCGTCGACGATCAGAGTAAGCGTATTGCTGGCCGTTGGACCAGTGCCCTGACAGCCCGATCCGTTTGTACCTGTTATTTGGAAGGTATATGTGCCGGCTGGTGTTGTTGCGCTTGTCGTGACACTCAGAGTTGTTACGACGTTTTGATTAGTCGTCGTAACTGGATTGCTGCCAAACACGGCGGCAGCTCCGGCCGGAAGTGCAGGAGTAACACCGAATGTGACAGTACACGGATTAGCGTTGCCACCAACTACCATCGTCAAGTTGCCGTAGTTGGCGGTTGCACCCTGAATAACCGTCGCGCTGGTTGGCGCGGCCACATTCAGCGACTGCGGGTTAGCATCGGTCATAGTCGTCTGCGCTGTCGCACCAGACGTCAATCCGCGCGCACCGACGATGAACTTCATATCGAGATCGTAGTCCATCACGAGGTAATCGCCAGTAATGTTGCCGTTCGCATCGGCCGTCGCATCGAAACCTCTCTCCTGCGGCGTGTGCGGATCTTCGTGAATCTTCACGCGCACAATTTCTCCAGGCTGAAAACCACGACCCGAAATGTGCGCAATCTCGCCGGGCGCGTAGTCCATCTTGTCGGTCGTGATCGATGCCGGCGAACTCGCGAGCACAGCACTCGAGCTGAGCACTGCACCACTGCTGTTCACACCGCCAAGCACCAGCGCCTGTCCATTCAATTCGGTGATCGTATGGCCTGCGCGATCGAGCAACGCATCCGCGTGACCGTTGTGAAACAGTGCCGCACGTGTCTGCGAAGCAAGAACGTGTCCGGACAGTCCCGCACAAGGGTCACTCTCGGGAAGCACGTGTGCGTAAGCACCAAAGCCTTCGAAAACCGGATCGTAAACTTCCATCGAGCCGTCGTTGCTGCCGCCGATGATCTGAACCTTGCCGTCAAACAACACGCGCAAATGCGCACGCACTCGACTCACTTTCAACTCATTGCCGATGGTCCAAAATGCGGAAGCCGGCGTATCGAAGATCTCGCCCGAGGCGACATCGTTGCCACCTGCGTCCTTACCACCGACAAGCAAAACGCGCCCGTCCTGAAGCAAGGCCGCCGAGTGCATCGAACGTGCAACACCCATGTTCCCGGCACTCGCCGACGTACCCGCTGCCAGATCAAGAATCTCAGCGCTTCCACCTGAATTCCCACCGGCGACGAAAACACGCCCATTAGCAAGAATCGTCGCCGTGTGCCCTGCACGCGCAACGCTCATTGACGGACCATTTGTGAAGACGCCCGTGGTTGGATCGAAGATCTCAGTGGTCGCCAGCGCGCCTGCACCATTGCGTCCACCGGCGATCAATACGCGACCATCGGCGAGCAGCGTTGCGGTGTGGTGAGCACGCTCCGCGCCCATACTTGCAGCTGCTGAAAACGTGCTCGACGAAGCATCGTAGAGTTCGGTTTGATTCAGTGGCCCGTCGCCGTTCTCACCACCTGCGATCAGCACGCGGCCGTCTGACAACCGTGTTGCGGTATGAGCGTGGCGCGCAGTTATCATCGTTGAGCTCTGCAGCGGCGGTGCGGCTTCTTCTAATTCAGAGGCAAGAGAGTGACTCGCCGTGGCCAGCCTGGTTTCAGGTGCACCGCTAATGATCGCTGCGGCACGCGCAACCAATCTGTGACCAGGCGAGTGGGCGGAAGAGTTAATAGAAGCCAGAACCGTTGCAGCTATCGCAACGAAAGTAAGAAGAACCGTTCTGGTGGAAAGCAAACGAATCCGAGAGGTCGGGCGGACGGGGGACATCATCTCATCAAAACTCCTGTGGGAAGGTGAACATAATTGCCTTAGCCCGCGCGTCGTTCATTAGAACAACCGCCAGCCAAAGCGCTGGGCTTACGTTTCTACTTGGGTTTACAAAACTCGGGAAAGAGGAAGAATCCGCACGTGACCCCAATCCTTGTACGCGAGAGGAACAACTAAACTCCGCGGCAGTTTCGTCTGCCCGAGACTGTGCAATCATTGGGCCAGAAGTTGGCAGGATCGTGCTGGTTGAGGAACTTCAACTCTGCCAGCCGCTTAGCGTAGAAAGTTGGACCAACTGCTAAAAAACGTTAATCACGAGGACTGCTCACTGGCGAGCAGTTGAGCGGTGTGAAAAGCAAATAAGAGGGCTCGGACCAGCCAAGCCCTCTCTGGAAGGACCGGTCGGGTAGACTACCGGAACCGCCCTCTCATAAACCGATCCCGGTGAATCCTTCGGTACCTCCCAAAAACGCAGGATCCAAGTTCTGGGCGTCATTTAGACCCTGCGCCTGCGACAAACGTCGCAGTTCATATCTCAACCAACTCACGGCCTCGCGGCTTCGTGAGCCGATTTTTTACTTCTTCTCTTTGCAATCTCTGTGTGTCTCTGTAGGTTGTTTTTTCCAACAAAAGTGAACCCACAGAGAACACAGAGATTGCACAGAGAAGAAGTCCGATCAGGACTTTTCGGGCAAAGCTAGTTCAGCGGTTCAGCGGGCTTTGCACGAAAAGTGATTTTTCAAACTCGTAGCTACGGCTTCGCCGCCTGATGTGAGGCGCGGCTATGCCGCGTTGTTCAGCTTCGATTTAAGGTTGGGCTGCGCCCTTGGTTTGGGCTTTGCCCTCGAGTTTTATAGGTCAAAGGCCGAACCAACTTTGACGGCGCGGCATAGCCGCGCCTCACATCAGACGGCAAAGCCGCAACGATACGCGCTCAAAATGACTTTTCGGGCAAGCCCACTTCAACGGATGCCGGGGCGTGACCCCAGCCTTTCATGCAGATGCCTGCTTCGCAGGCTGAACTGTGTGCGTGCGGGGCGATTCGATTAGACCTTGAACTACCTGGGCTACCAACGATAACGGCTTTGGTTTGCGCAAAAAAGCATCAGCTCCGGCGCGACGAGCTTCTGCCTCGACTTCCGGTGAACCATAGGAAGTGAGTACTACAATGCGTGTATCGGGATTTTGTTTGCGGACGAGCTTGATGATATCGATGCCATCAGGATGTCGCGCCATTCCCAATCGCAAATCCTGAATAACCACCTTGTAATCGGTGGTTTTGATCAGGCCTTCCGCTTCCTCCATTTCTCGCGCCGTGTCTACCTTGAATCCATGCCGGGAGAAATAATCACGCATGGAAAAGCAGATCGATTCCTCGTCGTCGACGACGAGCAAGTTCCGTGGGCCGGGATCGTTAGCGGCCTTTTGTTCCCGCCCACGGAAAAGCTTTCTGAGGCGGCCAGACACGGTTCTGAGGTTCAGCATTGAGATCGTTTGAGTCCGGCTACATTAACTATCGATGTTCGTTTCAGCCCCTTAAACGGGCCTCGACCAGATCAATCGTCCGAGTCGAAACGCGCACAATGCTGATTCAGCATTGCTCTACTCAACATAAGAGCTACCTGTGAAACCGCTTTCGAAGACCAGTCGCAACACCAATCAGGCCGGATCCCAATAGTAATAAGCTTGCCGGCTCCGGAATTTCGGAGACGAAGTCGCTTTGTCCATTGGGTAGACCTTGAATGTGTGCTGCGGCTTGAAAAGGCCCGTTACCACCTCCTGGCGCCGAAAAGACGAGAAAACTATCTGACGTGAATCCAGGTGTGGTCGAAGTTATATCGAACACGATCGACTCTCCCGGTGTTAACCGGGACGCGGCATCCGTCGCAAACTCGACAAGAATATCGAAGCGACCATCGCCGTCTGCCTGAAAGGCATCGCTGCCAAAGTTAAAGGACATCGTTTGGCCGCCCGTGGCGGCGCAGCTAACGCATGCGCCGACCGCGCCCGCCAAAGGAGCCACACTTGTGTTGAGATAAAGCTGGCCCAGAAACGCGCCCGGATCGACGAGGTTATTTGTTACGGTAACTCGCACACCTCCAGCGATGTTCTGGATGTGCACCGTGATGTTTCCACCTGTATTGGCGGTTGGACCAGAAAAGTCCGCTCCGCCCAGGACGAACGTCACCGGATCAGCTTGAACCGTGAGAGCTGAACCCAGTGCAATGACTGCAAACATCGCGAGTGAGACCGAGAGTTTGCGAAAACTACTTACCGGGGACATGGTAAAACTCCTTCCTTGCATCTTGCGAGGACGACTCAACGGGCGAACCAAAAGTCGTCTTCATTTTGTTAATGGCCGGTGGATTGGTAGGAAAAGCTCTGCGGGTAAGCAGGCGTCAAACCATCCAGCTATTCCAAAGCGTCCTTCACACCTGTGGGGGTGTGAAGACTATCGTGGAGGGAGGCTGTAGAGCTTGCTCGTCAGTCGGGGGCAATTCGGCCGGCTTAAAAACCATCAGCCTCCCATGGCAACAGGATGGCGGCGGAGCAACCGCTATCCTGTACCCTTGCCATTTATCTCTTTCTCAATTACCGAACTCCGAAGAACAGCAGTGTGGTCCTACTGAAGAGCGTGGACGAAAGGTCGAATTCGCAATCGGAAGATGGGAATCGAGGATGTGGTTATATCGCCGTTCGCACTGCATCTCGGGAGGACCATTTAGATCTCAGCATTAAGACTCTTGGATTATGAAGTTATTGCAAAACGACGACAACGGAGGTCTTTGCCCTTTGGTGTGGCAGCAAATTGTGTTTTTGCGGGGTGAAATGCGGCAGGAACCTGCCAGAAAGGACTGGTATGGAAAGGCACACCACAAAGAGGCACAAAAGCACAAAAGACTTCGCCTAAAATCTTCTGGCATCTTTGCGCTTGAGTCTTGACTCATTGGGCTGAAAGTGCTTGCCTTTCAATTCAACATGACGGTAGGATGCCAATTCCCCCATCTTTATAATTCGAGGTTTTTTCATGAGCAATCATCTACACGAAACTGCCATGTCGGGGGCGGTTCCATCTCAAAGTTCAGCCACCGTCCGTAAACCCATCGGCTCCTCCCAAATCGACGCTGAGGATGACAAGGTTCCGGAGTACCAATTCAAACCGCGCGCGCTTGTTGTAGATGACTCAGCGGATATTGCTTTTATGTTGGTGATGATTTTGCAGCATGGCGGCTATGAAGCAGCAATGGCAACGTCAGCCGTCGAAGCTCTGGCGTTAGCTCAGCGCGAGCATTTCGATCTAATTGTTTCAGACATCGGCATGCCTCAAATGGACGGCTACGCATTCGCGGAAAACTTACGCGCCCTGCCGGCCTATGCCCAGATTCCGATGATTGCCGTAACTGGATTTGCCGAGTATGACGACCGCGATCGCGCACTCTCCGCCGGCTTCAATACCCATCTAAAAAAGCCTGTCGACGTCGTCAAACTGCTCGAACTCATTGAAGACCTGCGTCACTAAAAGCGCTAAAAAACCAGCGCCACGTGAGTGGCGCTGGTTTATAAAACAACTCTTAAAACACCAGTACGCTGCTACAGCTCGGGTGTCCGGCGCTTCTTTCGCACCAATCCCGCTACTGCCGCAAGACCAGTACCCAACAGGATCATTGTCGTAGGTTCGGGGTTTTGAGAAACACTACTCGGGGCTTGCGGTCTCACGATTCCCAGCCTGGGGCCGCGATTAAAAGCCGCCACGCTAAATCCGAGATGCTTCCCGTTGTTGTTCTCAAAATGGCCCACATACAGATAACCAATTTCCGCACCCTGAAAATCGGAAACGGTTAAATTGTGGTTGTCGGCATACATCAGCTTTTCAAGCTGAATATTCGGGTGAATGACATCAGCTTGAACCGATGAAACGACGGTTAAAAACAAGCAGGCACCGAGGATACCTGTCAAAGTTTTTGCTCTGATCATAGTCTGACCCCCTGGAAACGGAGTGTTTTGCCGTAAGGCAACCGAAACTTCCTTTTTTGCCGCACTGTTCAGGAGAGTTGTAGGGGCGCGAATATAGCACAATTGCGCCAGGCATTACCAGCGCCAGGTTAGTGCTGCAGTTAGATTTCGACGCCAAAGAGGCGCCAAATTCAAACTGCATTATTACCCCAGCGCCATTACAGGCGTTTCGTTTTTCCTCGTTCGACTACATGCTGATAGCGTTCAATTTCGTGCGGCTCGTAGATATCGATGTGCCCACATTGAGCGCAGCGCGACGTATAACTTCGCAGCAGAGCTGCTTTACCCTCAGACCGATCGCGGTGGATCGGCTGTCGTACGCCGCAATGTTTACACGTTGCGACAAGATACCAACCAAAAGGTTCGCAAAGGCTTAATGGCATAGGGGAAAACTGACCGGAATTTGTTTAGGGAAACGGGCGACCAGTATTGCAGCTTATAGAACACACTCGACAGCTTTGTCTATAGAAAAACATGGTGACAGCGGAAAAAATCCGGCGAATACTTTGGTTGCTTCTTTGTGGCTTAGATGAGGCTCACTCGATCACCCACACGAACCGTGCCGCTTCGCACCACCGTTGCATACACGCCCGCGTTATTGTTGTTGAGACGGACAACTGTCTTCATCACGCGCTCGTTCTGTTTGCCTGTATCGGGATCGAGATTGAGCATCACGCAGCGAGCGTCCAGCAGCGTCACGCTCACGGCCGGTCGTGGATCGCTGTCGCCGAAGACCAGTGTCCGCCCGACCCACTCGTCCTCTTGAAATGGCTCATCGCTTTTCGATTCAATCAGGATGTTGGCTCGGAACCGTCTGCGGTCGAGATCGAGTCCGGCCTCGCGACCGATGCCTGCGATCGTCGCGAGGCTGATCACGGAGATTGCAGCCTCATCGAAGATCCCGTGCTTCAGCTTCATCAACTCCACGCCACTGCCGCACCGCTCGGCGATCTCGGCCTGCAACTCGGGGCTCCGTAGCTCGACGTTCGATCCGGTTGGTGTATGCACGTGAGTCGGAAGCGGCTCACCGGTGCGCTCGTCCAGTCCGAAGGGTTGATAGAGGAGGAGCTCCGGGAGACGGCTCGCGGTAAGCCACGGGAAGCTGCTGTCGTCGCCGATACGGCGGAAAGCATATCGCCGATCACCGTCGAGGCCATGCCATCCAAGAAATGCCGAGTCTGTTGGCGTACCCGCCATCGACTTCACCGGATACCGCACGAGTTCGCGAATGTGCCCCAGTTGGATCATGCTGATCGATACTATATGTTAGTTCACCGAACCTTTGGCTGATTTATTCGACCGTGCAGTAGGATATTGTAGGGGTGGCCCTCCGTGGCCACCCCTTCGTTGGAAAAAGAGGGGTGGCAACGGAGGGCCACCCCTACAATAACTTCATGGGCCATCCGTACATAACCCTATCTTCCGAGTGACAGCAGGTGATGTACAGCTCTTACTATCCGTGACTGTAGCGGTGTAACTTCCCGGACCTCTTGTAATCGAGCACGTTGCGCCCGGAGCACACGCAACACCATCAAAAGTAATGACGAAGTTTCCGCTTCCTCCGCTTGCCGTTGCTGTTAACGTGAGTTGCGTCGCATTTACATCGCAGGCGAAAGCATCGATCGATATGGAGGGAACAGGATTCACTGACACTGTCCCCGACGCCTGGGCCGTCACCGTTGAACCACCTGCATTAGCTCTAGCCGTCACAGTATCCACCTGAGCACTTGTGAGCGTCACTGTTCTGGTCAGAGTATAAGTGGCTTCGTCGGTGCCAGAACCATTTACTCCGTCGGCTGCTGTAAGCAACACAGTGGCAGGTGTGCCGGGTGGTACGCAGCCGATGGTAGTTCCAGCGATGACGTCTATGTCGTCATCACACGCAGGCGAGGTAGTACCAGGCGTTCCGTTGTCGTCGACCAGCGACACGTTCTCTGCGACCGGACTCGTGTTACGGACAACGATGGTTTGCTGAACGGACGTTGGGACGCCGGCGCATACCTCACCATTGCCCTTCGTTACGGTCACTGCGGCGCACGTATTGAATTCGCCAAGAACGAAGTCTTTAAGCTGGGCGCCGACAGAATTGGAAGAACGCGTCTCCAGCAGGAAGCTGGAGAAGCATTGGGTTAATTGTGGAAAGTCGCTGATGTTGATAGCGCCTTCAAAAAAAGCATTAGTCTGAATGGTCCCATCAGGTCCGTCCTTGGGATCGTGAATCCACGCGTTGCACGTGCCAGGTATCGCTTGAGGTCCTACGGTGAGATTGGATAATCCCTCAACACTATTTGCCTGGCCGGAGTTGGATATGTCACAGAGAACGCCATTGATAAGGGTATTTGGCGCGTTGCACGTTCCCCCTGGACCTACCCATTGGAATACCTGCTTTTCGGCGAAATTAGTGCCACCGCCGGGGAAATTCAGGAGAATAAGTACATCTCCGACTGAGTGCGTCGCCAGCGGAGCAGACACATCATTCGCTGTTCTAAACCTGCCGTCCGGAGCCGCAACAACCGGGTTCTTGAAGAACCATGCACCAATAAACGCAGTGCCACTGGTATCGTATTTGTCAGCGCCAAATGCAAGGATAGAATCACCGGCCGGACTCCCTGTGTACTTGGCAGCATAGGCATTGAGAATCTCATCCTTAGGCGGAGAGTTTTGGTCCGTTTTGTGTCTCCAACTGGTGATATCAAGATCGTCTTTGGAGCCACCGGTTGTGAAAACGGTTGGTCCAAGACCATCAAACAGAACGCCGGTTTTGACGTCAGCGTTATCCGTGTTGGTACAGTTAACGGTGACCCAGTCGTCCCCGGGAGCTACGTCTTCGAAGATATTGTCGTCGAGCTCAAACACGGCGGTGATTGAATCACCTGCCGGTGGACTCAGGGCGCTTGCTAAGCGGGCGGACGTTGCTGCCCATGTGCCAACAAGCAATAGGGCAATCACGACGACGCCCATAATACATTTCCAAAAATTTGATCTTTTAGTCATGAGGGTCTCCTTCTTTGAACACCACATTTAGTGATTTGGGTTGTTCGTTTGGAGAATTCGTGCAGGGCCGAGGGGTGGAGGCTTTAGGTTGGATTGGGATAGCCTCAACTCGCGGACGTGGGGAATTACTCCGAGTGTCGAGGCCGCAGAATAATCAGCTTGCCGCAAAGCCACAAGGGCCAAGATTGCCGATTTTCAAGGCAGGATTGTTCACTTTTTACGCCGCCACGAAGGCTGATAATGCCAGCAATTTTTAGCCACAAAGAGCACAAAAAGCACATAAATGAGTAATCTGCGCACACGGGGCCAATTACCTTCCGTTCGACTGACGATTACCGTCGCTGCTTTTGTGCTTTTTGTGCTTCTTTGTGGCTAAATTCTTTATGCCTTTTTGTGGCTCATTCAGGCATCTTCGCGAGCTTGTTGGCGAAGGCGTAGATCACGAGCTCGAGGCGATCGGATACGCCGAGCTTTGAATAGATTGAGCTGAGGTGGTGAGTGACGGTAGTTGGGCTGATGAAGAGTCGTTCTGCAATCTGTCGATTTTTGAGTCCTTCTGCAATCAGAGCGATCACTTGTCGTTCCCGATCTGTGAGCGTTGAGATCTTCTTGGCTCGAGGATCGACTGAGTCCTTATCCTGATTAGACATTTGCCACAGGAGGTTCCCCAAAGTCAGGCGATCGAGCCAGGCTTCACCGAGGTAGACCTTCTCAATTGCTTTGAGCAACCGATCGGCGGCGTCTTCTTTCAGGACTACGCCCATCGCCCCGAGTTGCGCGGCCTTTTGATGTGTATCTGGATCGCGCGACCCGGTTAACACAAGCACGCGCGCACTCTTTGCGGTTTCCCGCAGTTGAGAAATGAAGGAAAGCGCACTGTACCCGCCCAGCTCCAAATCAAGAATGATCAAATCACAGGGTTCACGCGCGATGATCTCCAGAGCTTCGGACCGATTGCTCGCCATCGCAACGACCTTAATCCCCGGATGGTTCTCGATCAGCATGCGCAAGCCTTCACGCACGACCAACTGATCATCCACCATCAGAATGCGAATCTTTATTGGCGCAGGCTCCATCGACGGTCTCGTTCTGGCAGGCTCTGAGGTCCGGTCGGATTATGGAGGTGTCGGAGGGAGCTTACAATGGAGATCTTTGCCCATTTTTCGTGGCAGAATCCTGCTATGTGGCCACCTAGAAAGTGGGGATTATTGGGCTTCCGGCTTTGCTCGAAAAGTACTCAAATCACATTTGGAGACCTCGGTGCGAAACATTTTTTCTCACGCAAAGGCGCAAAGGCGCAAAGAAAACCCCGGAAACGCGGTAGCGCTTTGCAAAGTTATGTTGTCGACAACATAGGCGCGCTTATGTGGCCAAGTCAGTTATGTGGCGCTCAGCTTTTCTAGCCAGCTCTCAGCAGCAAACCAGCGAATCGAACGCCACATAAGTTCAAGGCTCAGAGCGCGCGCAGGAACGTCATTAGCCCTTTGTCCTCCTTCCATCGCCTCATCCGTTTGGTTTCCTTTACTTCACAAGTTGCCGGTGTCTTGGCTTTCATCTCAAGATCGGTTTCAGCGTAGATGTTGGTGGTATCAATCGAGACGTGGCCCAGCCAGGCGCGGATGGTGT
>JAICGZ010000030.1 GCA_025922875.1 Pyrinomonadaceae bacterium | reverse complement strand
GGTCATGATCGTCGGCGCTACTTCACGCAGGTTTTCACCAACCTGATCGAATGACGCGGCGTAGTAAACCGACACGCCGCAATAGCAGAACACGTAGAACCCGTCTCTTTCAAAGATGTGCGACAAGGGCAGGACCGACAATGCAACGTCCGTTGGTTCTATCGGCAAACCTTTTGCGATCGACACCACGTTTGACATGAAGTTGTTGTGCGTCAACATCACGCCCTTCGGCTCGCCGGTGGTGCCGGATGTATAAAGGATCGTCGCCAGATCGTCTGGTCTGACAGCGTGCAGATATGCTTCGTATGCGTCCGGACGTTGCTGGGCCAACTCCTGCCCGTGCTGCTCCAACTTTGTTAATGAAATCCCGCGCTCGACATCTTCCGCCACTTCTCGATCGAAGAAGAACAGGTGCTCCAGCGACCGCTTTTCCAGTACTGGCAACGCATGTTTGTAAAGGCGGCGAGTAGAGATGAAGATCGCCCGGGTGCCGGAGTCCGAAAGGATGTACTCCATCTGGTCCAACGCCTGCGTGGTGTAGATAGGAACATTGATTGCGCCGAGGCTAAGGATCGCGAGGTCAGCTATCGACCACTCAGGCCGGTTCTCCGAAAGCAGTGCAATCCGATCTCCGGGACGTATGCCGAGTGCCGCGAGACCGAGCGCGACGTTTTTAACGCGTTCGACAAAAGTTGCAGCCGGGATGTTGTGCCACTTGCCGTCGGCCCGATGATTCAGCGCATCAGCTTTGTTGTGACGCGAAACAGCATCAAGAATCAGACCGGGAACGGAAGTCGCTTCCCTGAACTCCTTCGGGTCAGTTTTGGCAGAAGTTGCTGAGGCCATCGGAGGCGCCATGATACTACAGACGAAAAGATTTCTCCCGCAAAGCCGCAACTGTAGGGGCGGCCCTCCGTGGCCGCCCCTCGTTCATATGCGCACTCTTCGTGGAGAGGGGCGGCCACAGAGGGCCGCCCCTACAGTTGGTTCGTCTTACGACGTCGCTTCCGTGGAGCGTTTTCGACGCGGCCGTTGAGCGTTGCAAGCGCGGCCAGCACGAGAAAGAGAAGCGCATTAGAGGTTGTGTGCAGCGTGAAGTCGAAGAAGCTATGCACCAGCACGGCGAAACACCCGCTCAACGACGCGAGGGCGACTCCACGTCTGAAATCGTCGCGTGATTTAGCTCGCGAAATCGCTTTGTAGAACAGAAGCACCACGAAGCTCAGCGCCAGGACTGCGCCGACGATCCCGCCGTCAGACAGCACTTGTAAATAATCGTTGTGTGCCTGCTCCAGTCGATACAGACCACTCCGCGTATCGTAGCGCGTGTAAATCACACCGAACGCTCCGAGGCCCACACCGACGTACGGATGCGCCTTGATTATGTCCAGGGTCACTGCCCAGAAATGCGCGCGGCCTGTTGTCGGATCGTCGGTATTCACGCTGTCAATAAAACGATTGATTGAAAATTCGCCACCCAACAGCACGACGCCCATAAACAGACCAAACAACAGCACCCCAGCCATACCCAGCCGGCCGGCAAGACGCTTGACGCGTCCGGACCTTCTTCGCCGCCTCTCACTGTGGCTTCTCCAGATGCCCGTAACGATCACTAGAAACAAAATCTCAGCGACGAGGCTGATAATGCCTCCGCGAGAAGCCGTCATCACCAGCGCCACCCCCATGATTCCGGCGATAAAGAGAAAGATAATTCTCTTCTCTTTATCGACCGCGCCTGCAAAGAGCAGGCCTAGCGGCAGCGCAATCGTTAGTTCCATGTACCCGGCAAAGTGATGGCGATTGATGAAGGGTCCGAATGCAGTGCTCTGATTGAGCTCGCGCATCCAGTAAACCTTCGTCGGGCTGGTGAACGATTGAGTTAATCCAAACAGCGCCAGGAGAAAACCAAAGATCATGATCGTCCGCACCAGCACCTGAAGCCGATGCGGAGTATCTACAAACACAAGCGTCGCCGCGAAGTAGATCAGCAGAGTCGCCAGTTGGACCAACACCAACCTGGTTGAATTCGGATCGAACGACAACGTGTTGGTCAGACCGAGAGCGGTGCCGCCGGCAGAGGTGACTTCGCGCAGTGGAAGAAGTTGAATGAGCCCGAGTACGAGTGCACCGAGCAAAGGCAGTTGCAGCAAGTTGCGGCTGACCCTGAGGTTACCCAAACGCCATGCGTCCAGTACCCACAAAACGAGGATCGTCAGCCCACCCAGATTGAACAGGCCGAGCGCCCAGTAGTGAACGGTTCCATACGCGAGCGCCGAAAGCACAATCGCAACGCAGATCACGAGGAAGGCAAACCGGCTGGGCAGCGTATGCCTGATGCGATAAACACTGGGCTGGCGAGGAGTCGCTTGCACGACTGATCTCGCCGGCTCCGCCAGCACTACGCTAGTTTCTTCGCTTGATACTGAAGTCGTCATACCAAACCGAACCAAAAATCGGACACACAGGAGTCTCGTCGTCGCTGCACGACGAGCGCTGGATCGTGAGCACCACTCCCTCAGTCGTCTCTCCGGTTTTAAAACTGAGATTAATCGGTTTCCAGTCGTTGGTACCGCCAGGAGCCATCCCCGAAGTAGCGAGATACGCGCCGGTGTTAGCGTCAACAATTACAATTAGCGGTGCACTTCCGGTTTCGAGCTTTTCCGTGCTCACGAAACATTCAAAGTCATATTCAGTCTGCGGCAGGACTGGAACAAGTTGCGCGATGTTAATGGTTTCGATGTTAGCGCGGACCTGGAAGAACAATTTCAAGCTGCGCTGGCCACCGTGGCTCTTGTCGGGATCGATGCCGATTTGCATCTGCGGCGCGCCTTTGACTTGCCAGCCAAACACGGTCTCTGGAGCAAACTCTTCAAAACTGCCGTCGAAAATACGTCCCACTTCCGCGCGGTACTTCTCATTAGTGATGTCGTTCCAAACTTTGAGCGCATAGTGAAACTTGAGATCGTTTTTGAGGTTCGTGAGCATCGCCTCGGCGGTCTCTTTGTTCGCTTTCTTTTCTTCGTTACTCAAGTCATTCCATAAACGCATGGCATCGTCGTATCGCTTTTGCGTAACGAGGTGATGTGCAAACGCGGCGCGTAAGCCCGGGCTTTGCCCGACTGCCTTGTACAGCGCTTCCGAGTCGTCCTTATAGATCTCCCAGATGAAACTGAACTGCTGCGGGCGCAGTTCAGGATCCGCTTCACTGGCGAGTCGCAACTCGGAAAAGGCTTCGTCGTAACGAGCGTTTCTCAATAACAGGTTACCGAGGTACCAGCGTGGATAAGCGTAGGACGGAGCCAGCTCCACCGCGCGTTTTAACGCCTGTTCAGCTTTAGTCACCTCGCCGGCGCGCTCGTACGCCGTTCCCAGCGCCATCCAAAATCGATAATCATTGGGAGACAGACTGACTGCTTTTTCATATTCGGGAATAGCCTGAGCTTGCTGATCCAGCGGCAGGTTTTTTTGCGTCACCTGTGCGAGACGCCAGTGGGTTAACGGATCGTCTGGCGCCATCGAGACAGCTCTGGCCGCCACGTCGAAACTGCTTTGCGCTGTGTCGAAATACTCGGCGAACGTGTTTCCCAGATACCAGTTCACCGCGAAGTACGACCACACACCGGCAGCGAGCAGCAGCAGGATCATGGAGATCCTGACCAGCGGATTTCGAACTCTTAATTGAACAAGGTCCTGCATCCTGTTAATCCTGAAAAATCGTGTAAATCCGGTCTATTGCTCCGTCAAATCTTCCATCGTGATACGCATTCGCTTCACTGTGATCTGTTTTTCCGAGCAGCAGCGTATCACTTCCTGAATGCGCTCCTCAGTCATCTTCATGCTTGAGATTACGACTTCATCCACGTCATGCTGCGAACAAACGGTCCCGAGATCTCCATTGCCACCGAAGACGCGCAATCCATGAATGACTTTCCCGTTCTTCGCCGGATCATCGTCGAGAAAACCGATTGGCGCGAGGCTAAGCTCGCGATTATTGCGCAACTCTCTTAACAGGAGCTCACCGCCATCACCGGCGCCGTAAATCAGCACCCGCCGCCCGTTTTGTTTACTAACCGCCGGTAGCAGTTGTCGAAACACTCTGAATGCGAGACGACTACCGGCCAGAAATAAAAACATCAGCACGAGATCGACTGCAAACACCTTGCGCGAAAACCCCTCGAAGCGAAACGCAAACAGGATTATCAACAAACTCGCCGCCGAGCTAAGCGCCACTGCTTTAGCGAACACCATGAGATCGCTCATGCTCGTGTATCGCCAAAGTCCTCGATACACACCCATCACCAGAAACACCGACATTTTCATGAACACAAGCACCGGCAACGTGCGAATAAACAGTTGCCATGCAGGGCTCGACGGCGGGAAGTTGATCGCGTAAGCAGCCCAGTACGACAGGATGATCAGCACCACATCCAGCAACACTTCAAAGATGCGGCGCTTGTAGGAAACATCGACGAGGAAGGCGTATAGCGGCTTATCTTTAAGCATCGCCAGCTCCTCCTCAGTCATGTCATAAACCTTCACGCCGGCGAGATAGACACCGATAAGCGTGAGCACGATCGTAAATCCGGCTATTGCCGCGAGGCTAACGTCCAAACGCTCGCGTTGTACGAGGATCGCTAACAATCCTGAAAGGGCCGCGAAGCCGTAAAGCATAAAAACGGCGCGGCGCTCGGACATGCCCAATGCCACCAGTCGATGCGACGTGTGGTCGCGGCCGCCTTGCGATGCGGCACGACCGGAAAGCTTCCGCAAGACGGTGACAAAGGTCGTATCGAAGATCGGAATGAACAGGACGAGAATCGGTACTGCAAGCACGGGCAGGAAGCTTCGCGACCTGCCGCCGCTGACATTGATCAGCGCCGAACTCGCAAGGAAGAACCCGATGAACATCGAACCACAGTCACCCATGAATATCGACGCCGGGTTGGAGTTGTAAACGAGAAAACCAAGCAGTGCAGCGGCGAACACCAGCATTATACCGGCTTCGGTGAATTGGCCGGTGTTCACGAAGCTAAGCGCCAGGAATCCAGCCGCGATGATGGAGATGCCGGCAGCGAGGCCGTCCATGTTGTCGAGGAGATTGATCGCGTTCGTGATGCTGACCAGCCAAAAGATTGCCAGCGCCATGTTCAAAAGCATCGAGCCGGTCCATGGCAGTGACAAGCCGTAGTAAACGACGTAAGCCGAACCGAGGATCTGTCCGATCAGTTTTTGATAAGGCTTGATGTGGATCAGGTCGTCGACGAGACCGACGAGAAAAAGAAAAGTGCTGGCCAGCAGGATCCACTTCCCATAAGTGCTTTGCAGTGAAAACGCGACAACGGTGATGACGACCGAGAGCCAGATCGCGGCGCCTCCGAGCATGGAGGTTGGTTTCTTGTGCCAGCGATCACTTTTGGGAACGGCAATAAAGCCGAAGCGCCGCGCAAACGCCCTCACCAGAGGCGTCAGGATCAGCGCTACACAAAAAGATGCGGCAATCGCCAGGAGCGTACGCGAACTAAAGGGCATGTCGGTATCGGATTTTAGATTGCCAATTGCCGATTGCCAATTTGCAGGAACTACCGCGTAATTGGCGATCGGTAATTGGCAATCGGCAATGCTCAACGGTGGCGGCGACCGATCTGGTAATCGACGACGCTCTCTAGAATGCCATCGAGGCTCATCTCGGGACGAAAACCAACCAATTCGCTCACTTTCGAGATATCAGGTACGCGCCGTGGCATGTCTTCAAACCCCTCTTCGTACGCCTCGTCGTAAGGTACGAAGACGATCTCCGAATCGGAATGAGTGATCTCTTTCACGCGCTGGGCGAGTTTGAGTATCGAGATCTCCGCATTCGAACCGATGTTGAAGACCTGACCCACAGCGTCGCTGTTTTCCATCAACTTGATCAGCGCTCCGACAACGTCGCCGACGTAACCAAAACACCGGCTCTGTTGTCCATCGCCGTAAACTGTAATCGGTCGACCTGCGAGCGCCTGTTTTACAAACGTCGGAATGACCATGCCATACTGGCCGGTCTGTCTTGGGCCAACTGTATTGAAGAGCCGCACGATAATAGTGGGCAGCTTCTTCTCACGCCAGTAAGCCAACGCTAAAAATTCATCGATGGCCTTCGAGCAGGCATAACTCCAACGTCCTTTGGTCGTAGCGCCCATCACCAGGTTGCCGTCTTCGCGAAAAGGCACGTCAGAGCTTAGACCATACACTTCCGAAGTCGATGCAATCAGGACTTTCTTCTTTTTCTTATTAGCGATCGAAAGCACCACTTCAGTGCCACGAACGTTTGTCTCGATCGTGCGCACCGGGCTTTCAACGATCAGCTTCACGCCGACAGCGGCCGCGAGATGGAAAATCACGTCACACTGATCGATCAGCTCCGCGGTGACGGGATGATTGTGAACGGTGTCGATCGTGTAATGAAAACGCGGGTGACGTTTGAGGTGCTGGATATTCTCGATGGTGCCGGTGGATAGATCGTCGATTACGTAGACTTCATCGCCACGTTGAATGTAAGCGTCAGATAAATGAGATCCTATGAAACCTGCTCCGCCTGTGATGAGTACTCGCAACCGTTATGCTCCTTATGAGGAATTAGCCACAAAAAGGCACAAAATGCACCAAACAGAATTTACAAACGAACGGCGGGAAGCAGGTGTGCCTTTTGTGCCGCTTTGTGGTGCAACTCGCTGTACAAAGCCTTGATATCTTCGAATAGGCGTTCTTTGGAATAGTTAACTTCCACAAACTCGAGGCCTCGCTCGCCTAACTCCTGACGCAGAGACCTGTCTCGAATAATCCTGCTCAACGCCGCCACAAAAGCTTCTTCATCATCAGCAGGAACGCCGATGCCGCGCCGGCACACCTGATATGGCCCGTCTTCAACCACGTCGCCCAGCAGATCGACGACTCCGCCAACACTCGTGGCAACCACCGGACGCGCATTCGCCATCGCTTCAATCAACGTCAGCGGCGTGCCCTCGTTTCGAGATGTTAGTGCAACAACGTCGAGTGCGGGATAAAAATACTCCGGATCCTTTCTTCCGCCGACGAAGATCACGTCTTTATCAAGTCCCAACGATTGTCTTTGAGCTTCAAGACTGTGACGCAAAGAACCATCGCCAATCACGATAAAACGCACTGCGCCTTGTCTACGGCACGCGGGATCCGTTGCTTTCAAACGCGCAACGACGTTCAGAAACATCTGGTGGTTTTTAATTTCTGTTAACCGACCGACAATCCCGATCAGAATTGCGTCATCAGGAACACAAAGTTCGTGGCGAAACTTTGCGCGCCGCGACGAGTGTTCGCTAAAAACGCCCAGATCCAGACCCAACGGAATCACCTTAATCTGACCGCGCCGGCCCACGCGAAACTTTTCACCGATCTCGATGCTCTGCTGTTTGCTGACGACTATCAGTCGGTCTGTGACGAGCCTGGCCAACCACCTCTCGATCGCCAGAAACAACTGCGTGCGACGACGACCATAATAGCTATGAAAAACATGGCCGTGGTAAGTGTGAACAAACTTGCATTGGCGTGGCTTGCCGATGAAGACCCCGGGCGTCAGCCAACGATACAGAAATCCGGCCGTGCGGCCAACAGTTCCGGCTTTGGCTGTGTGAGTGTGCACGATGTCAGGCCGCTCACGCAGAAACAGACGAAACAACTTCCAGACCATTTTTGCGTCATTCAACGATATCTCACGGCTCATCTCCGGAAAGTAGCGCGGCGTCACTCCGGCTTCGCAGGCGAAGTAGCTCATGTCTTCTTCACCTTCAGGAACTTTACCCGTGACCAACAAGGTGTCGAAGCCGGCGTCTTGCAATCCCGAAGTCAACCAAACGACGTGCTTTGCTGGTCCACCCACGTTCAGCCGGGCGATGATCCTTATTACTTTTGTATGGCGGGATTCCGACATCGTCCCATCTGTGGCTAATCATTCATGCGGAAACGCGTCTCCGGGTCGCTCTCGTGCCGTATCTCGTCAACTTCCTCTTTTCGTCCCGCGCCGCGGTAAAGCCTGTTCGGACAGTTGATCACGATACCTTCAACGTCACCGACATTCTGATAGGCATGAACGACTCCCTTGGGCACGAGCACCGACGCAGGATTGTCCTGACCCACCACGACCGTGCTTACAAAACCAAACGTCTCCGAGTCCTCGCGGTTGTCCCACATGCGCAGTTTGAAATTGGAAGGACCTATGAAACAGAACAGGTCTGCTTGATCGACGTGTTCATGAGGTCCACGCGTGATGCCGGGATTAGTTGAGGAGATGTAGGCCATCGCCGGGAAAAACTCTTCGGCCAAACTGTCATGACGAAACAGCTCCGCCAGCCAACCGCGCGAATCGAAAGCCTTATTCAATCTGGAAACAACTACTCCCTTGATTTCACCTTCTCTAAAGCCGTGGGGCATTAGCAACCACCTCTTCACGTTCGAAATACATTTTGTTAGCTCCGGTTTCGGCCACGAGGTTCGAGGCGCGCAACAAACTCTCAAACGTTCCCGCGTCCGTCCACCATCCCTCGAGCTCTTCCCACGTCATCTCATTGCGAGTGATATAGGCATTGTTGACGTCCGTGATTTCGAGCTCGCCGCGGCCCGACGGTTTGAGAGAGCGAATGATGTCGTAGACTTGTTCGTCGTACATGTAAACGCCGATGACTGCATAATCCGACTGTGGCTTCGCCGGTTTCTCCTCAATACAAAGCACTCGATTGCCGTCGAGCTTTGGCACTCCGAAGCGTTGCGGATCGGGAACCTTCTTCAACATGATCTTGGCGCCGCTGCCCTGAGCTCGATATTCAGCAACAGCAGCGCTGATGTTTCCTTCGATTATGTTATCGCCGAGGACGACACAGACCGGGCCATCAGCAGCGAAGTGTTCTACGAGCGAGAGAGCCTCGGCAATGCCGCCTTCGCCTTCCTGATACGTGTAGTTCAGGTGCTTCAGACCGAAGGCTTTGCCGTTACCCAGTAAGCGCAGGAAGTCGCCGGCGGAATTGCCACCGGTGACGACCATAATGTCCCGGATCCCTGCATTCACAAGTGTCTGGATCGGGTAATAGATCATCGGCTGGTCGTAAACCGGCAGCAGATGTTTGTTCGTGACGGAGGTCAGGGGCCGCAAACGTGTCCCCAAGCCTCCGGCTAGCACTACACCCTTCACGTTTTATCCTCCTGTTGTGCGAAAGATTTCCCGCAAAGGCGCAAAGGGAGCAAAGAAAAAACCTGGAAACGCGGCAGCGCTTTGCGCCTTTGCGGGAAAGATCTTCTCGTAAAGTACTTAGTGAGAATCGATAAACCGGTTGAACCACAACTCAAGCATCAAAAGGGTCCAGAGCTGATGCGAATAGTCGCGTTCGCCACGTGTGTGCAACTCGACCAGCTGCCGCACTGCCTCAGGCTTGAACAAACCTCTGCGCAATGCTTTCTCTGAAAGAACAACCTCACGCAGAAACGGTTGCATCTTGCCACGGAACCAGTGCCCGATCGGAACTCCAAACCCCATCTTTCGTCGATTAAGGTTCTCGCTTGGCAGCAGTTTGCGCAACACTTTCTTCAAAAGATACTTGCTCGTCAATCGTCGCAGCTTGAGATCTTGCGGCAAACTCGCCGCAAACTCGATCACGTGATGATCGAGAAAAGGCGAACGCGCCTCGAGTGAAACAGCCATCGTCGCGATGTCGACCTTCACCAGCAGATCGTTGGGCAAGTAAGTCATCTGATCGGTCAACAGCATCGCATCCACGACGCCGATCCCGTTGGCTCGCTTGAACCACTGCGCCAGCAGTCCGGTTGCATCAGCTTCCTGTGTTTGCTGCCGAAAGAGATCGGAATAGAGCGGTTGCTTCGTCTGTTCGTTGAAGACGCTCATCCAGTGCGTGTAGCGATCGACGCGCGGCAGCGAAACAACTTCGAGCAAACGCTTGGCCGATTTCACTCGACTGCGCGTTGCCGCCGAGCTCGGGATCAGGTTCACCGTCTCCTTGATCACAGACTCGCGCAGAAACGATGGAACTTTACGGTACTTCTCAGTCAGTCCCATCGCGATGTATCGCTCGTAACCCGCAAACGATTCGTCACCGCCGTCGCCGTTGAGCGCGACCGTGACGTGCTTGCGAGTTTCTTTCGCGACGTAGTAGGTCGGCACTGCTGACGAATCCGCGTAAGGCTCGCCGTAGTGTTCAACCAGAATCGGCAAGACCTCGACTGCATCGGGCCGGACAATAAACTCGTGATGGTCGGCGCCGACGTGTTCAGCGATGCGCCGGGCGTGATGAAGTTCGCTGAAATCCTGTTCCTCAAAACCGATCGAAAAGGTTTTGACACGTTCGCTCGACTCCTGGCTCATTAACGCCACGACCGCGCTCGAGTCGATACCACCCGAAAGAAAAGCACCCAGCGGCACTTCCGACATCAAACGCACGCGAACAGCATCTCGAAGAATCTCGACCGTGCGTTCGCCTGCTTCTTCTTCGTCAATGTCGATCTTTTTAGTGAAGTCGGGTTGCCAGTAACGCTGCCGCTCGATTTCCCCGTTGCGCCAACGAAGCCAGTGACCCGGCTCGAGCTTTCGAATCGCGCGGTAAGCAGTCAAAGGCGCGGGAATGCACATGAAGGAGAGATAGTAATCAAGCGCCTCCGGTTGAATGTCTCGACTGACTTCGGGGTGAAGCAGCAGCGCGCTGAACTCTGAAGCGAAGATGAGCTGTCCGTTTACGTGAGCATACAGGATAGGTTTTTTACCAACGCGGTCGCGAGCGAGAAAAAGTTCCTGCGTCCGTTCGTTCCAGATTGCAAATGCAAACATGCCGCGCAGGTGTTTGGGGCAATCAACTCCAAACTGATCGTAGGCGTGGACGATGGCTTCAGTGTCGCTGTTGGTGTAGAAGGTGTGTCCCAGTTGTTCCAACTTCTCGCGCAGTTCGAGATAGTTGTAGATCTCGCCGTTGAAGACTATCCACGACGTGCGGTCCTGGTTGTGAATGGGTTGTGCGCCACTCTTCAGATCGATGATCGCGAGGCGGCGCATGGCGAGGCCAACCGACCCGTTGACGTAGAAACCATCGTCGTCGGGACCGCGATGACGAATCGCGTTATTCATCCGCGCTAACAACTGTTCGTCAACCGGTTTTCCGTCGTTACGAACGATGCCTGCGATTCCACACATATTCGGGGGGCTATATTAGCCAACCTTCTTGAAGCTGTCCAAAAGTAGTTTCCCGCAAAGGCGCAAAGATGCAAAGGGAGCCGCCTTAGCTTTGCCCCATTGCGCCTTTGCGGAAACTTCTTTGCTTTGGGTTACTATGCTGAGCACCTGATGTCAAAACTCATTTCACCATTCGGCGGCAGTCTCGTCGATCCAACAATCCCGCGCGAGAATCTTCTCGAGGCCCTCGAACGTGCAAAAACACTTCCGAGTGTGCATCTCTCCGGACGCGCGATTTGCGATCTCGAACTACTCGCCACCGGCGCCTTTAGTCCCCTCGATCGGTTCATGCGGTCGCAGGATTACGATCGCGTCGTCGCGGAGATGCGTCTCGCCAACGGCGCTCTATTCCCGATACCCGTTACGCTGCCGGTCGCTGACGATGCTCCGGTAAAGCTCGATCGCGAGATTTCGTTACTGGATTCCCGCAACGAGATTGTCGCTACGATCACTGTCGACGAGATCTACGAATGGGATCTTGTCAAAACTTCGCACGAAGTTTTTGGGACTAACGACGAGCGCCATCCCTTGGTCGCGGAGATGCACCGCTGGGGAAAACGAAACATCTCCGGACCTTTGAAAGTTCTGCGCCTGCCGAAACATTTTGATTTTCGAGAGTTGCGCCTGACTCCGGCTCAAACGCGCAGCCAACTCGAGACCCGCGGCTTCGAAAATATCGTCGCTTTTCAAACCCGAAATCCCCTGCATCGTGCACACGAAGAATTGACCAAGCGTGCAATCGAAGAAGTGAATGGCGTGCTGCTGTTGCATCCGGTGGTCGGCATGACTAAACCGGGCGACATCGATTACTTCACCAGAGTGCGCACGTACAAAGTGCTGGCACGCAAGTACTACGATCAAAACCGTATCCTGCTGTCGCTGCTGCCCCTCGCGATGCGGCTTGCCGGCCCGCGCGAAGCTCTGTGGCACGCGCTGATCCGTCGAAACTACGGCGCTAATCACATGATCATCGGGCGCGATCACGCCAGCCCCGGCAATGATTCGAGTGGCAAACCTTTTTATCCTCCTTACGCCGCGCAGGAACTGGTCCAAAGTTTTGCGGATGAAGTTGGAGTGAAGGTTTTGCCGTTCGGCGAATTCGTTTACCTGCCGGAAGAAGAGCGTTACGAGGACGTCAGGAAGATCAAACAAGACGCTGCCACGGCGCAACTTTCAGGAACGCAAGCGCGTGAATGGTATCGAGAGGGCGGCGCAGAACTTCCCGCGTGGTTTGTGCGACCGGAAGTAAGTGAAGCAATCGCGACCACGTATCCGCCTCGCCACAGGCAGGGGTTCTGTGTCTGGTTTACGGGTCTGAGCGCGTCAGGCAAATCGACTACGGCGGAAATACTCACCGTGTTGCTACAGGAGTTTGGCCGGCAGGTTACGCTGCTCGACGGCGATGTCGTGCGCCATCATCTTTCACGCGGACTCGGCTTCAGCAAAGAGGATCGCGACACAAACATCCGGCGGATTGGTTTTGTTGCGGCGGAGATCGTGAAGCACCAGGGCACAGTGATCTGCGCCGCGGTGAGTCCTTATCGCGCCGCGCGGAACGATGTGAGAAACGCTGTCGGCGCCGAACGCTTTATCGAAGTTTTTGTTAATACACCACTCGAAGAGTGTGAACGGCGAGATGTGAAAGGAATGTATTTGAAAGCGCGACGTGGAGAACTGAAAAACTTCACCGGTGTTGACGATCCTTACGAACCGCCGGTGCATCCTGAGTTGGTGCTGGAAACGCTCAACAACACCGCTGAAGAAAATGCGAGGTTGATTATCGACTATCTCAGCGACCGTGGATTCCTGAAGTAGATAGACAGGATTTACAAGATCTTTTCCTGTAAATCCTGTCTAATGCGCTCTACGTCTCGCTAATACGCGGGCTGCCTGAAGCTCCGCGAGCTCCTGCTTGGCGAGTTGTGCCTGACGGCGCTTCTCTTCCGATCTCTCCTTCACGATCACCGCTCCCACGGCCACGAATATAAAGTAGAACACCAGCAACTGTGATCGTTGACGATAAGCGGTGCCGACGTTCCCCTGGAACAGTGAATAAGCGAGCGTCAGCATTGTGGTGAAGATTACGATTGGCGACACCTGCCGCAAACGATGCTTTATCGAGTACCACAACCCAAGCACCAACAACGGAAAGGCAAGCCACCAAACGATCATCTCCGGCAAGGTGATGGTTTGCCGCAGCGTCTCGAACTCCCACGGAAACGGCGCAAACATCAAATACACCAGGCCGAGCGGAATAGCACTGAGCGCCCCCTCAGTTGTTTGGATATCCACATCTTTCGCGAAGCCCGAGCCGGCCGCAGCCTGATCGATGCGGCTCGTCTGGATAGCTTTTAAATTCGCGAACTGGTCGATCTGCTGTCCCGCATACTGGAGCACACCAAACCAGGTGAAAGCGAGTCCGATCACAGTTACGGCTACAAAGCGGTGCAGAAAGTCCTGCGCGCTCAGTGTCTTCATGCCGATGATGAAACTGCCCCCCACCGCTGCGCTCATCATGTAGAAGATGTAGAAGCGCAGGCTGAGCAGGGCCATTAGACTCGCAATCAACACCAAAACATATCCAGCCGTAATTTTTTCCATCAGCCGCAGCGTGGCGAGTATTGACAGCGCAAGCGCAAGAATAATCAAAGCGTCTTTGAGCCCTTGTGAGGACCACAGGATGAGCGACGGAAAGAAGGCGACCAGCAGCGCCGACAACTTCGATACGCGCAGATTACTAAAGAGTGTTTGCGCTGCATAGAAAACAACTACTGCTGTTGCCGCTCCAACTGAGCCGTTGATGAACTGAATCGCGAGTTTGTTGACGCCGATCACTTCGTAAACAGCCGCCACGAGATAAATCATTCCCCACGCGCCCGCGCCCGATTGAGCGAAAGCGGCGTACTTTGCCGCGTGATATTCGTCGCCATGCCAGGACAGCATTAGTGACTGACCAAAGCTGTCGTAAGTGATGGCGTCGCCGCCGAAGAAGTTTTCCATGCGTCCCGTGAGGATGATGGTGCCGAGAATAAGTCTCACCATCACGGCGACGAGAAACATACGAAGGAGAAATGTCTTCTCCTTGCCTGATCGGGCGAGGATGAAAATGGTGGGCGCCGAAACAATGGCGCAGGCCACGAGTGCTCCTGGTCCTTCGACGGGCCTTACAGAAATAATGCCGCCGCAAACCACGAGCATTACGGCGATAATAAGTATGTTCATAACTCTAAAACTTCAAACATCGTCCGGAAGATCCGGACGAGTTTTTCGTTCAATCAGAAACTGATCCTCGGTACTTAATTCCTTGACAGTTTTGGCCGGCACGCCGGCGATTAGTTTACCCTCTTCCGCCAACGCCCCGGTAATCACGGAACCGATTCCAACAATCGATCGGGCCGGTATCGCACTTCCGGGCGCCATGCGAATCTCAGATCCCAGGTAGACCAGCGGACCGATCGTAATCGGCATTGTCCTTTGGCGATTATGGGTCCAGATTGAAGAGTTTCGACCACCCAGGATGACGCGGCGGCCGATCTCAACGCGATCGGTGAAGTCTATCTTATGTCCGGTAGTGACGATACTGCCATCTCCGAGGATGAATACCGGATCGATTGGATTAACGACTTCAGGTTCGGGGATCGAATTGATCTCGTTCATCCGAATTATCTCGGCGTAGCGACCCAGGCTTACTTCCGTTCCGCCACGAATAACATTCAGGTGTCCGATACGAACGTGATCTTTGATGTTGAGCTTTTCTACGCGCGTGATGACATTCAGATGTCCGATACTGACGTCGTCGTCAATGATGCATTCACGAGCATCGATGATGCTGAGACCGATCCGTACTCGTTTACCGATTTTGTAGCCAAAGAACAAACGGAAGAGAGGCCGTTTCAGGAATGAGGGCAACACCGCGCATACGCCCAGCACCAGCAAACGCGATCTGCTCGTTTTCTGCATAAGAATGGACAGGATTTACAGGATTTTTCAGGATTTACAAGATAGATCCTGTGAATCTTGCGAAATCCTGTAAATCCTGTCTAACGAACTAACTGGCGGCTCTCGAGTTCGGCCGTGGCGCTCTCAACCTTATCTTTCGCGGCTTGCGCGCGGACCCACGAGAGTAGTTCAGGAATTCCGCGCTCGAGTGAGACCTGAGGTTCATAACCGAGCAGCGACTTCGCCTTTGAAATGTCCGCTACGCAGTGTCGTATGTCTCCCTCGCGATACTTGCCAACGATCTCCGGCTCTAAATCCTGGCCCAATCCTTCCGCCAGCAAACGACTGACCATCCGAATCGATGTAGCTACACCAGTGCCGACATTAATCGCCTGGTAGTCAGCACGATCGGTCTCGAGCGCGAGAAGATTAGCCTGCACGATGTCGCTGACGTGTACGAAGTCTCGTGTTTGTTCACCGTCTTCAAAGACCATCGGCCGGTTGCCATTGAGCAAACGCGCCGAAAAGATTGCGCACACACCCGTGTAGGGATTCGAGAGTGCTTGTCGCGTTCCGTAGACGTTGAAGTATCGCAACGCAACAGCCGGTATCCCATACGATCGACCGACGGCCAGGCAAAACTGTTCCTGGTCCTGTTTTGTTACTGCATAAACCGAGGTGGGAAAGAGCGGCTTCTCTTCAGTCGTGGGAGCAGGTTGTAACTCCCGGCCACACTTCGGACACTCCACTTCCCAACGGCGCTCGAGCAGTTGGCCTGCGGGTCTAAGCTGTGGCGCAACAGATCCGCAATTAGTGCACGTGTAGGCACCCTCACCATAGATCGACATTGAAGACGCAACCACGATTTTTTTGACCTGGGGCCTGCGCTCGAGGATTGCTTCGAGTAAAACAGCCGTGCCGAGATCGTTCGCACGCACGTATCGCTCTATCTCGTACATCGACTGGCCCACACCAACTTCAGCAGCTTCGTGAAAGACGACGTCAACGCCATCGAGCGCAGCATCCACAACTTGACGATCGCAAACATCACCCTGGATGAATTCGGCTCCGGAGTTTACATACGCAGGCTTCGCATCCTCGCCGTGTACCTGCGACACGAGCGCATCGGCGACCCGCACACGATGTCCCCGCTCGACAAGAGCATCCACGAGATGGGAGCCGATAAAACCGGCGCCACCAGTAACCAGCACGTTAAGTTTTTGCAACAGCTTCCTCGCTTCCAGCGTTATCCGCGATTGCCGCTTGCCGCCGATTGAGATTGCATTACGGCATCAACCGGAACATTTGCATCACGCAAAACGGATTTGAAAATTTCATAAACTCTGGGGGCCTGGGTTATGGCTGAGTATTTTTGTTCGACTGTAACACGGCCCGCGTGGCCCAGGCGTTGTCGCAGTTCGTGCGATCGCAACAGCCGGCTGAGTTTGTCGACCCATTCGTCTTCCGTGCCCGCGATGAATCCATTCTGATCATCCTGGATAATGTCTGTGTTGACTCCGACTGGCGAACAGACGGTCGGAATGCCCAGCGCCATAAACTGCAACGCCTTGAGACCGCACTTGCCCTTGCTCCACCTGTCATCGGGAAGCGGCATGACGCCGATATCGATCGCGCTCAGGTCTTCGAGCTCCGTGTCAGCACGCCAACGCATCGCTTCGACGTCGACCGGCGGACAGTCGTACGCCGGTGTGCCGATGACGCGTAAACGAAACGACTCACGTTCCGCAAGTTTTTTCAGAGCGCCACGTAAGGTGTCGAGGTGTTGGACCGTACTGTAACTTCCAGTCCAACCGATCACGGGTGGGCCGGACGATTTCTTTGGTGGAGGCGCCAGGTATTTTTGCGTATCGATCGTCGTTGGTATGACCGTCACGCGATCGTTGACTTGCCGCGCGTACTCTGCGAGATAAGGATTCCCGACCATCACGTGCGACGCGATGCGGCAGATAGTTTTTGTTTTCGAGGCAAACTTCAGGTAGCTGAGATAGCCATTCGAAGGACTGCGATACGAAACAAAGATCGCGTCGTCAAAATCAAAAACAATAGGCGCGCCGCTTTGGTGAATCAACCTTTCGAAGACAGGCGGTCCGAGCAGTGCTGCTTCGCGCAGGATGTACACGAGGTCGTAATCCTTCACCTTTTTCACAAGGTCCAACCTGCGGGCCAGACCGCGTGCCACTAACCGAAGTTTTTTCCCAATCATGCCGGGCTGGTGAACAGCCGCGTGCAGTTCTTCATCCTCGAAAGGCGCGTAAGTGATATCGACGCCGCGTTCGCGAAGCAGAGGGTCCCATTGTTCGAAGCGATAACGCTGGCCCGGCGAGGTATCGAAGAGCGACGGCATCAACGCGAGAATACGCATAGGTCAGTCAGTATACAGGATTAACGGGCTTTTTTTCCGGTGGCCACCCAGCCGAAGTTTTCGCCGACCCTCGGCGCTTCCAATGACGCGCGCGCGAGCCAATTTTGCACGTCCGCGCGTGTGTAGCGGTTCTCGATCGGAGCTGAGAAACGATCCAGTTGATCGTTGACGCAAACGCGGAACGGCAGCGTTGCGTACTGTTTCATCGGCAGATCTTCAGCAATGCGATTTAAACCCGGCAGCCTTCGCAAGATCCGGTAAGGCCAGATAAGAAATACGTGGGCCATCATCGCGGTCGGATACGCCAGCAAGTGAACCACGTTGTGCGGCAGCCTCGTGGTCAAACGGCGCGCCGCCGACACTCCGGACAACAAAGCCGCCTTGACGGGCCGTTGTTCCGGTTTCCAGTAAAGATAGATTTGCACGGTGCCACCGGGCTTCAGAAAGCGCAACAGATTTTGAAACGCTGGTTCCGGATCGGGAAGATGATGCAACACGCCGATCGAATAGATGAAATCGAAACTCTCCAACGCGAACGGGGGGTTGTGAAGATCAGCCTGGACTACGTGCACGTTGTACGGTTCGGTGTTCTTGCGCGCGACCTCCACCGCTGGTCCAAGATCGATCGCCCAAACTTCGGCTCCATACTTCGCCGCGTAATACGCGAACCGCCCGTTACCGCAGCCGGCGTCAAGAACTTTCTTGCCGCGAAAGAAATCAGGACCGTGTGGTTGCATGTAATTGAGGAATTGTTTTTCCCATTCCTCGTACATCTCCGGAAAGCGGTGCCACTCGTAACCAAAACTCAGCGCCGTTTCGGCTTGCGTGCTGTCCGTTCCGGTGACTGAAATATCGCCGCGCAATGCGTCGCGCATACCCGGCAACAATAAACGCGGGATACCCTCAACGATCGGATAAGAGATATCGCAACGAATGCATGCCAAGCCGTGATCTGCGGACGCTGAGAGACTCGAGCGACAGCTCGGGCAGCGTAATGTTTCCAGTAGTTTCTCAACTACATCACTCATTTCAAGCAGTTTCGCGCAAAGGCGCAAAGACAGCAAAGTAAGACTTGATCCATATTCTCTCTTTGCCTTCTTTGCGGCTTTGCGGGAAAAAAGCCCGTCATTTCCTAAGCGCTCAGAACTTTCTCGTAAAGCGACGCATATCGCTCCGCTCCGATCGAATTCAGATCAAAGAGTTGTTCGGCGACGGAACGCGCACTCGATCTAACATCCCCTTGCACGACCATCGCTTCAATACTGCGTGCCGCCTCCACATATTCTTCATCCGTAAAGTTCTCGATCAGAACCCCTGCTTTCCAGTCGTTTATCAACGAATCGGAATCGCCGATACCCGCATTGATAATCAACGGCAGCCCGCAAGCCAGATACTCACCGTTCTTCGTCGGAGACGACGCAACCTTCGAAATACACCGCTTGATAAACGCGAGCCCAGCATCGGCAGCAGCAAGATAAGAAGGCACTGCCGCGGACGGAACGGAAAGTACACTAAAACTATCAACCCCGACATTCCGGCTGCTCATCAACCCTCTTACGCGATCGTGACTGCCCGTCGTCAGCCACAGCAGATGCGCGTCAGGCTTGTGCCGGCGAAAACTCGCAAAGAAGTCCGCCATCTTTTCTGTCAAATACCAACCATCCAGCGAGCCGCTGTACACGACCGTGAATCGATCGCCCAGTTTGAGTTCCGCGCGGCGGCGCGCACGCGCTTCCTCGCTAAACTTGAACAACGAAAGATCCACGCAACAGGGAATCACTTCATGATGCACAGCCCGGCCGCGCAGTCCTTCCCATTCCCTGATGATCGGCCAGATCTTTTCAGTCAACGTAACAACAGCATCGGTGGAAGCAAGGATTTCCCGCTCAGCCGCTTTCGTTATTCGATAAGGAAGACCACCCTCGCGCCAGTGTTCGGCATCGACGTACTCCTCCGCCATCAACCCGCGCAAGTCGAAGATCATCTTCGTTCCAAACCGCTTCTTCAATCCCAAAGCGATCGTGGCGGGAATGTGGCCGCGCGCATGGACCATCTCGATCCGGTTGCGCTGCACCAACGACAACCCTTTACGAAGGCCGGCGAGCACGTCGTAGATCGTCGCGGGCACTGACGGTCGTTGATGATAACGCAGCCAGTGCCATTCGATTCCCTGCGATTGCAGTTTTTCCCGCAACTGCTCGCATTGGTTGATCCCGTCCGGCTTAAACGCCCGCGGCCGTTCGAAACTCAGGAGTGTAAAGCGAGCTCCTCTCTTCGCAAGCTCGCGCAGGTATGGAATGACCTGACTCTGCCCCAGCGGATCCAGCATTCCGTTGTAAGAGATGAACAGAACGCGACGCCCTTCAAGCCCCATTCCCGGCCTCCACCGGAGCCTTTCTGCTCCAGCGAAAACTATCCAGCAATAACCACTGGATACTGCCGATGATCGCGGCCGCATCCAGCACCGCCAGCACAGACATCACCATCGCTCCACGGGCGACGTTCTGGAGAAAAGAGGCGGGATAGCAAACACGGTTTCGCCTGATGGAAACCGCAGCGCGTGCCGCCAACATGAGGAGCCACGCCGCGATGGGAAACCATACCCAGGACGGTTCGACAATCAACGCCGCCACAAACAAGACGGCCAGCACTCCATATCGAATCAGAATTGTCGCCTGCCACTGGCGAAACAGTCCGGCGCGAATGTTATTGCGTGAGTAAACCAGAAATCTTTTGAACGTGGCGGCGAGTGTTGGTCTCAAGTCCCAGTACACCTGCGCTCGCGGCTCGAAAACAGAACGGTAACCGGCATTCTCCACGCGATCCATGAAAACGAGATCCTCAGCCGAGCGCAGATCTTCCGGAAAGCCGTTGACTGCTTGCCACGCTTCTCGGCGCAACAATGTAGACGCAATGCTGCGAGGCCGTACGACCAACCCATTTTGCGACGAAGGAGGTGGCACGTATGCGATGGCTGCGCACTGCTTGAAGAACGTATCCGTCACTGGTTGCCACGAACCATAAACTACGTCGATTGAATCGTCTTCTTCTGCCCTGGCAACGAGCGTCTCGAGCCAGTCTTTCGCGACCCGAATGCCCGCGTCAGTGAAACCCAACCAGTTGAAACTCGCCTGCGCCGCGCTGAGGTTTCGCGCACGTCCTGGCAGCGATCCGTCTGTGCGAATGAGTCGTACCGGAGCTCCCTGCTGAATGTATTCCTCGATAATTTGCGGCGTGGCGTCAACCGAGCCGCCGTCAGTGATCACGATCTCGTCCGGCGGTCGCGTCTGCTGGAGCAGGCTGTCGAGCAACTCGCGAATGGAGTGCTCTTCATCTCGCACGGGTACGATGACGCTCACTTTCATAGGCATTGAAGATCAGTTTTCGCGCAAAGCCGCAAAGCGAAAAGCAAAGACGCAAAGAAGAATTGAATTCTTATGGCGCCTTTGCGCGCCCTTTGCGCCTTTGCGCGAAAACTTTTGTCGCGACAGATTACACAGATTAATCATCCTTGCTCAAGACGAAGGTCTCGAGCACGAGATAGTCCATTTCGGTTCGCATGAAGCAACGGTAACTATCAGCCGGAGTGCAAACGATCGGCTCACCGCGGACATTGAAGCTCGTGTTCACGATCACAGGACATCCGGTTCTTTGTCTGAAAGCCTCGATGATCTCCCAGTACAAGGGATTGGTATCACGCGTAACGGTTTGAATGCGCGCGGAAAAATCAACGTGTGTGACAGCCGGGATACTGGATCGCTTGACCTTGAGTTTATCGAACCCCTGCTGCTCGCCGGTGATCTCGAGTCGCTTTTGCGGAGCCACGGCAGCAACCAGCAACATGTACGGACTATGTGCGTCCAACTCGAACCACTCCGACACATGTTCCCTCAGAACGCTCGGGGCAAATGGCCGAAAGCTTTCACGATACTTGATCTTCAGATTCATCACCGACTGCATCTGCAATGAACGAGCATCGCCGATGATACTGCGACACCCTAGCGCACGCGGCCCGAATTCCATTCGCCCCTGGTGCAAACCGACGATCTTTCCGTCCGCAAGCAGCTCCGCAATTACTTTCGGCAACTGCTCGCGCGAATGTCTCGTGTAAGCCACGTTGTTGGCGCGCAGGTATTTCTCGATCTCTTCTTCACTGTTGCGTGGACCAAGATATGAGCCCTTCATCTTGTCCTGGCCGGAAGTCTTCCGCGGCTTCGCGAGGTAGCGATGCCAGATTGCAAGCGCAACACCAAGCGAGCCGCCCGCGTCGCCGGCCGCGGGTTGAATCCAGATATCGTCAAAAGGAACCTCTTTCAACACTCTCCCATTCGCAACGCAGTTCAACGCCACGCCGCCTGCGAGACACAAATACCTCATCTGCGTTTCACGATGAACGTAGTGGGCCATCTTCAGCATTACTTCTTCGGTGATCACCTGGATGCTGCGCGCCAGGTCCATTTCGCGTTGCGTGATCTCAGATTCAGGCTTTCGCGGTGGTCCGCCGAAGAGTTTGTCAAACGCGCCGTTAGTCATGCGCAGGCCCTGCGAGTAGTTGAAGTAGTCCTGGTTGAGTTTGAGACTGCCGTCATCCCGCACTTCCAGCAGATGGTCCTTAATCGCGGAGACATACTTCGGCTCGCCATACGGCGCGAGGCCCATTACTTTGTACTCGCCGCTGTTCACTTTGAATCCGGTGTAATAAGTGAAGGCGCTGTAGAGCAATCCCAAACTGTTTGGATAGCGAAGCTCCTGCAACAGTGTTAGCTCGTTACCTTTGCCAACGCCGATTGAACTGGTGGCCCACTCGCCAACGCCGTCGATCGTTAGTATCGCCGCTTCATCGAATGGAGATGGATAGAACGCGCTGGCCGCGTGACTCTCGTGATGATCGCCGAAAAGCAGTTTCCACTTGAATTTCTTCCCTTGCTTCTTCGCTTTTCTCTGGTCATCTTCACCGCCTGATTTTGCGAGCTCGGTGCGAATGATATCCGGCATCCAAAGCTTTTCACTCATCCAGAGTGGCATCGATTTGAGAAATGAACTGAAACCGGCGGGCGAATAGTCGAGATAGGTTTCGAGGAGCCGATCAAACTTCAGCAGCGGCTTGTCATAGAAACCAACGAAGTCGAGCTGAGCAGCAGTGAGGTTTGCTTCGGCTAAACAGTAGCGCGCAGCATTCACTGGGAAACGGTGATCGTGCTTGACGCGCGTGAAGCGTTCCTCTTGCGCCGCGGCGACGATCTCACCGTCAATCACTAAACAAGCGGCTGAATCGTGATAGAACGCCGATATTCCGAGAATGCTTACCACGAAAATCAGAAGAGCGTATAGATGAACGGAGCGATGGCCGAACCCTTCGCGAGTACCAGCATCACACCCACCAGCACGAGCGTGATGATGATGGGAGCAAGCCAGAATTTCTTATTCTCCCGCATGAACTGCCACAGCTCGCTGACTACTTGTACTTTCGACATAACATTGAATTCGTCAAAGTTTTTCCCGCAAAGGCGCAAACATGCAAAGAGAGCGTTTCAGTAGATGTTTATCTTTGCATCTTTGCGCCTTTGCGGGAAACTGTTTTGCTTCAGAACATCTTCTCGTAGTGGCGTGGGTTCTGTTGTCGCGGCGGGTAAGGATGCCAGAAGGAGTCGCGCGGCCCGGCACGACGATAAAGTGGATCCCAACCCATCGCTCGCTTTACCAATCCGATCGGTGTCAACACCAGGAAAAAGATCAGTGCCAGAATAATGCGGCTGGAAACGTAAGCCATTCCCTCCGCGAGTTTCATCCACGCCTTACGCGGCACTACCAAAATACGCGGCGCCACTACGCCCAATAAGATGAGTGCTGCTCCAACGACCGCGAGGAGATAGCTTGCATTGAGAAACTTGCCGCGGTAAATCCACCAGAATCCGAGCAGGCTAAACACGAGGCCGACAATTAGCCCAAACTCCCTCTCTGCTCGAAACGTACGTCGCTTCATTCTCTAGCTCGCCGCGAAAGCGGTTTCCGGAATCCTTTGCCTCTCCAGTTCGCCGGCGATCCAACGGTAAGTTATCGCCAATCCATCTTCGAGAGAAACGGACGGCTCCCAGTTCAACACTTCGCGCAAACGCGTGTTGTCGCTGTTGCGGCCCCTGACGCCCTGCGGCTTCGTCAGATCGTAACGCTTGCCAATCTTCTTGCCCGCGATGTTCGAAACAATGTCTACAAGCTCGTTGATCGAGATCATCCGATCCTGCCCAAGGTTGATCGGCTCTCGATAATCGCTCTTCATCAAGCGATAAATGCCTTCGACACAATCGTCGACGTAACAGTAAGAACGCGTCTGTTCGCCGTCGCCCCAAACCTCGATGTCGTCACCGTCCTGCGCGAGCGCGATCTTCCGGCAAATCGCTGCCGGTGACTTTTCTCGACCACCGTCGTAGGCGCCAAGTGGGCCAAAGATGTTGTGAAACCTGACTACGCGAGTGTCGACTCCAAAGTCTTCAGTGTAGTGGCGGCAAACTCTTTCCATGTAGAGTTTTTCCCAGCCATATCCGTCTTCGGCATCGGCCGGATACGCGTCAGACTCTTTCAATGGCGTGACGTCAGTCTCCTGCTGTTTGTAGGCGGGATAGATACACGCGCTCGAAGTGTAGAGATAACGTTTGACTCCATTGAGTCGCGCGGCTTCGATCGTGTGAAGATTGATCAGCGTGTTGTCGCGAACGATCACCGCTTTGTTGTTTTCAATAAAACCGATGCCGCCCATGTTCGCAGCGAGGCCGTAAACCTCGTCCATGCCCTCGGTAGCCTGCAAACAGTTGTCAGCTTGCGAGAGATCGAGCAGGAGAAACTCATTTGCCGCGGTCGGTTCGTATTCCGGCTCCTTGATATCGACGCCGCGAACAAAATAACCGCGCTCAACCAGATACTTCGTCAGATGATGTCCAATAAAACCGCCTGCTCCTGTGACCAGTACTTTTGTCTGCTGAGACATTAATCAGGCAGTCTCCGAAAAGGAATGAACTAAGGGCTGAAAACTCTTGATTGACTCGACAACGTAAAGCTGTTGCGCTTCCGTCAATTCGGGATAAGCGGGTAAGGCAAAAGTCTCGCGCGCGGCGCTTTCCGATTCGGGAAAGTCGCCTTCTTTGTAACCAAGACTGGAGAAACACTTCTGAAGATGCAGTGGAACGGGGTAATAAACCTTGGTGCCGACGCCTCTGGTCTTCAGGTGGTCCATCAGAGCATCTCGATTCCCGGGAGCACGAACCACGTATTGATGAAAAATGTGACGGCCGTCCGGTCGCACGTGCGGCGTAATCAGCGGGAAGTCCAAATCCGCGTCACTCAGGAGTTGTGAATAACGCGCTGCTATATGCGCGCGCTCGTCTGACCATTTATCAAGACTGGAAAGTTTGACGTTCAGCACCGCCGCTTGCAGTTCGTCGAGACGGCTGTTGATGCCGACTTCTTCATGCTGATATTCGTCGCTCCCGCCGTGCGTGCGCAGTCGTCGCAAGCGCTCGGCGATCGCGTCGTCGTTTGTCGTCAGTATTCCGCCGTCGCCGGCACCGCCGAGGTTTTTGGTCGGATAAAAACTGAAGCATCCAACCAGGCCCATTGAACCCGCGGGCCGTTCGTTGTCAGTAGCGCCGATTGCCTGCGCGGAATCTTCGACAATCGGAATGCCACGACGTTTGCCGAGGTCGAGTAACGGATCCATTTGCGCGCATTGCCCGTAGATGTGAACGGGAATTATGGCCCTGGTGCGCGATGTTATGGCGTCAGCCACTAGGGAAACGTCGAGATTGTAAGTCGCCGGATCGATGTCGACGAAAACCGGGCGCGCGCCGAGACGCGCGATGGCTGCGCCGGTGGCGAAAAAGGAAAACGGCGTCGTGATCACTTCGTCGCCCTGTTTTATGTCGAGCGCCATCAAGGCGAGCAGTAATGCATCCGACCCGGAGGCACAACCGATCGCATGTTTAGTTTGGCAGTATTGGGCGACTGATTTTTCGAGCTCGCGCACTTCGTCTCCGAGGACGAAGCGCTGCGACTCCATCACGCGTTCAATTGCCTGGAGCATGCTATCTCGTAACGAGACATACTGCGCCTGGAGATCCAACAAGGGAACATTCATACGTTATCGAGGAAAATGAAGCAGGACAGTATTGCCGATTGCCGATTTCTGATTGCCGAAGGTCTTCAAATCGGCAATCGGCAATCGGCAATGACTTTAATCAGGCCGTTTCTCTCGCGGAAGCGTCTGGCCCGCCTTCCGTTTCGGTCGAGTAATAATTACCGGAGTAGTAACCGGAATAATAATAGTCTTGCGTTTCGAGCTTCACATTGTTCAGCACCACGCCAAAGATGTGCGCTCCCACATCCAGCAACTGCTGTTTGGCCCTGCGCACCACGGCTCGCGAACTTCTGCCGCCATGGACCACCAGCATGACGCCATCGACCATTGTCGAAAGGATGGAAGCGTCGGTGAACGAGATAGCCGGCGGTGAATCGATGATGATGTGCGCGAACCGCTCGGTCAACTGGCCAAGCAAGCGGCGCATCTCCTCCGACCCCAGCAATTCCGCCGGATTTGGCGGCACGGGACCGGAAGTCAGGACTTTCAGGTTAGGCGTCTTTGAATAGACCTGAAGCAGAGCGTCGAGATTTTTTTCGCCCGACAGCCACGTTGTCAGACCTTTCGCATTCGAGACTTCAAACTGCGTGTGCAATCGAGGCCGGCGCAGGTCGCAATCGATAATCAAAACTTCGGCGCCAGTCTGGGCCAACATGAACGCTGTATTGATCGCCGTCGTCGTCTTACCTTCAGAAGGCTGGCTGGAGGTGACGAGGATGGTTCGCGGCGGCTGTCCCGCGGACGAAAGCAATAGCGAGGTTCGCAAGTGACGATACGACTCTGCGATCGGCGATCGAACGTCGTCGACCATCGCCAGCGCCGTGCTGTCTGACGGACCGGGATTGGCCTGCGGAATACCTTTCAGCCGCGAGACCGGGCCTCGGCCTGCCGGAATCATCGCTAAGGCCGGCAGGTGAATGTAGCGATCGATGTCGTCGAGCGACTTCACTGTGTCGTCGAGGAAATCGAGCAGGAACGCCAAACCGATACCGGCGACGAGCGACAAAATGAACGCAATGATCACGTTTCTCAGACGCGGTGGTCCAACCGGTGAACGCGGAACGCGGCTGTAGTTCTCGATACTTACTTCGCTCCCTTTGTCGCCCTGCGCAATCTGAACTTCGCGTTGCTTTTGCATCAACGTGCTCAAGTACTGCTTGTTGGTCTCGAGCCGTTGCGTGTACGCCGCCATCTCGATCTGATCGCGTGTTTGCTGATCGGTAATGCCCCGCTGTTTTATGTACATCTCGCGGACGCTGTTTTCATGACCCTGCGCTGCTTCGTACTGGGCCTTCAGCATGGCGATGGCCTCGCCGGAAGATTTTTCCAACTCCGCCTCGAGGCGCTTGATGGCGGCTTCCGTCTTTTTAACCTCAGGCCACTCCTTCGTGTAGGTCACTTCGAGAGCCGACTTGCGCTCCTTGAGGGCCGAGATTCTTTCCTGGATGTTCGTGATGCGACCCGACTTTTGCACTTCGGGAATTGACAAAACATCCGTGGAGTTTTTCGCGGTCAAGTAAACAGCTTGCGCACCTTTGCGGCGGTTTTCGGCCTCGAGGACCTGACGGCTCAAATCCGATAGACGTTGTGCTTCCACGTTGAGAACACTGTCCATCGCCGGCGGGAGTCCCTTTTCGCGCGCGTAGTTGAACAACGCTTCCGTGTCGTGCCTGATCTTGCTCTGCAGCGAAGAGATTTCGTGGGCCAATAAGTCTTCGGCCTTGGTGGAGTTTTGAGTGGCGCGTTCTATGTTGTTCGCGCGAAAAACTTCCGCGAGGGCGTTCGCCACTTTCTGCGCCATCTCGGGATCGGTGTGCCGGTACTTGATTACAAAAAGGTTGGTCCCGGTAATCCCCTCGACTCTTTCCGATCCTATGATCGCGTCCTCGTATGGTTCGAGAGCTGAGAGTTCCTCGGGGCTTAAGGGTTCATCCCTGAGTTGTGTTTCCCCGATAATACTCAGACTCCGTGGAGCGACGGCTGGAGAAACCACCGCAGGTTTCTTATCACCCGCCACCATCCTCCGCAGTGCTGTGAAGACTCCGCCCTGGCTCTGGCTGCCGAAGAAAGTCGGATTGTGTTGGAGATCCAAACTCAACGCGACCTGGCGTGCGAGTGCCGGACTCTGAAGTAACTTGATCTGCGTTCCCCAGAAATTCGCGTCTGGTTGAGCATTCAGCACGAAGTCTCTGGTTTGCAGAACGTTCTTCGCTCTCTGTTCGATCTTGATTGTCGCTTCCGCCTCATAGATGGAGGGCTGGCGAAACATTTGAACCGCGACCAGCGAAGTGACCACCAAACAGAGACTGATGATCAGCCATTTCCGCTTCAGGACAATAAAGAGGTAATCGCGGAGTTGGTTAGGCTCGGTGGCGGCGGGACCATACGACCTCCCAATATCGCTGAGTGGTCGATCCAGGCTTCGGTCGACCGCAGGGATCGACATCAAACGGTTATCTTGCGACATCATATTGTTCCGGCTTTCAAAAACAGATAGCTAAATTACAGAAAACTACGGGTGAGAATAATAACAGAGACTCGCTCTGAGGCAAGCCACATAAAGCACAAAAAGCACAAACTAAATCTGTGTTTTTAAGGCCTGCTTGTGGCTTTCACGAATGAAATGGGCCAGGCCCTCCTGCCAGGAACGTAATGGCGCGAGGCCGATTGCCGGGGATAGCAGGCACTTCATTCGCGAGTTACGTGGGCGCGGCGCGGGGCGGCCCAGGGAATCGTTGGTGACGACTTCGAGAATGTCTGTACTCAATCCAGCCAATCGAAGCGCCTCGACAGAAAACGTTTCGAAACTCGCTCCGTCGCCTGAATTAACAACGTGATAGATGCCGGGCAGGTCCAATTCCGCGAGTTCGCGTAGTCTCCGAGCGAGGTCGCGGCCGTAAGTCGGAGTGCCCCAACAGTCTCGAATCGCTTTTAATTTTGCACCACGTTCAGCGAGCGAGACGACGTTACTCAAAAAATTCTTGCCACCCGGCCCAAAGATAAAACCGCTGCGGACGACAATGGTTCTCGCGTGCGCTGCCTGCGCTCTTCGTTCACCTTCCAGTTTCGAATGTCCGTAGACGCTGATGGGTGACGGCTGATCGCGTTGCGTGTAGAAACCGTCCTTGCGTCCATCAAAAACGTAGTCGGTTGAAATCGTGATCAGAACCGCGCCGGCATTGCGACTCGCGCGCGCGAGGTTTTCTGGTCCGAGCGCATTTACGCGCTGGGCCCGATCAGGATCGCTTTCACAACCGTCCACGTCGGTCCACGCAGCGCAATTGATAACCGCGTCCGGGCGCTGCTCGCCGATGACGGTCTCGACTGCATCGGGTTCACCGATATCGAGCGCCTTATGATCGTACGCTAAAACTTCGTCTCCGCGGCCCGAACATTCCCGGGCGAGCGCGCGCCCTACAAGACCGCTGGCTCCGGTTATCAGAATCTTCAATCGACAGTGACCTCGGTTCCATACTGGGCTTTGTAATAATCGCGATAAGCGAGATTTCTGACTTTCTCGATCCACGGCCCGTTCTCGCGGTACCAGTTAATTGTCTTCTCGAGGCCGGTAGCCCACGTTTCACGCGGCCGCCATCCCAGCTCGGTCTCGGCCAGCGATGGGTCAATCGCATAACGCCGATCGTGTCCGAGGCGATCTTTGACAAACTTTATCAGACTGCGCGGTTTGCCCAGTGCGTCGAGCAAAGCTTCCGCCACTTCGATGTTGCGCCGTTCGTTACGAGCACCAATGTTATAGACCGCACCGGCACGACCCTTTTCCAAAGCCGCAAGAATCGCGCGGCAATGGTCTTCCACATAGATCCAATCGCGCACATTCCGTCCATCGCCGTAGATCGGAATTGAATCGTCTTTCATCGCATTTGCGAGCGCGAGCGGCAAAAACTTTTCGGGAAACTGCCGGGGTCCATAGTTGTTTCCGCAGCGGGTGACGACAGTATCGAGGCCAAACGTGTGGTGCGCGGCGCGGACCAGATGTTCCGCTGCGGCTTTGGAAGCGGCGTAGGGACTGTTCGGAGCAAACGGCGAGGCCTCGGTAAAAAACTTGTCGTCATCTTCCGGCAGACTGCCCATCACTTCGTCAGTCGAAATCTGCACAAAACGCTTTACGCCCCTGGCACGCGCGGCGTCGAGTAACACCTGCGTACCGGCGATGTTTGTCTGAAGAAACTCAGCCGCGGAATTGATACTGCGGTCCACGTGCGATTCAGCCGCGAAATTGACGATAACGTCGGTGTTCTCATCCAGGTTTGCCAGCACCGCTTCCGGATCGGTGATGTCCGCGCAGACAAACCGGTGCCTGTCCGGATTAAGACCTGCGAGATTGTCGGGGTTTCCCGCGTAAGTTAAGGCGTCGTAGTTGACGATACGGCAGTCGTCATACTCTTCGAGGAGCAAGCGAACAAATGCTGAGCCGATAAAGCCCGCGCCGCCGGTAACGAAGAAAGTTTTCATGGTTTTGAATTGGATCACTTTTTCGCGCAAAGACGCAAAAAACCGCAAAAGGAGCAAAACAAAGCGGTATCAGCGCTTTGCGCCTTTTCAAAAGCTTTGCGTCTTTGCGCGAAAGTCTGCGCTGACCGCCGCGTAAAATAGCATCTCCCGCGCGTCGAAACAAAAATGCAATCTATTTGCAATTTGACCAAGGGGGGCAAAATGGTCTATTACATCCCCCGCTTTTTTGAGAATAGGTCATGCGACCCCTCGCTCAGAGCTAATGGACCAATAGTCAAGTAAGGTCCATTCCATGCAGATTCATGTTAACTACTGACCGATAGTCCTAACGGTCATAGTTTCCTGGCCACTTTTCAGGCCCAAGACAACTGCTTCGTCTTTTCGCAGTCCATTTCTAGTGAATAAGCTCTTCCGTTTCTAAGTGTGCGGGCACTACGGCCCGGGTCTCCTCGCGTGAGACATCTTCTGAATCAGCCCTCAAGGAGAACAACCCAGAATGCTAAACACTTCGCCTTCGGCCTCCCGATCCCGTTACCGCGGATCATGGTCCTACATCGGCATTGCTGTTTTTATTTTTGGCGCGATTTTGGCGCTTCCCCTCTTTATCGGATCAGCAGTTTCACCAATCAAATCAATCGCTATTAACGATAACCTTAACAGCTCGATGCCGGCCCACTCACAGGACGCCATCGTAGCTTCAAATTTCAACTTTCTGATGCCGCTTCCTCAGGCTGGTCAAGTGACAGTCGAAACCTTCGCATCTGATTGCACCACTCCAAAATCTGTTTACAACGTACAAGATACCGATTTGACTGTTTGCGCGAAGATTTCAAACGCCTTACCCGGATGGCGCGTCATCTGGTCCAACGGACGTTCCATCGCCGTGCAAACCACTGCACTTACCGCCGCAAACACAAACGCGACGTTTACGCTCACTCCGACATCGAATCTCGGTAGCTGGCGCGTGATCATCTTCGACGTGTTTGGACAAACGGTCCAGACCGTGACGCCGTTTACCGTGGTAGACGAGGCCAATCCTATCGCGGATCTTGCGATTTCAACTGGCGCAATCGCCGCGAATGCACGCGCAGGAGCCCAGGCTCTCTTCTCGTTGCAAGTCACGAATCACGGACCAAGTCCCGCGACCGCTGTGACACTCTCTGATGATGTTCCCGCAAACGCGACTTTTGTGTCTTTCGATCAACTTGCTGGTCCAGTCTTTACCTGCACTAACCCCAACGTGGGTGAGGTAGGCACAACAGTTTGTACTATCACCAGTCTTGGAAAGGATGAGACGGCTTTCTTTATTGCCACGTACGAAGTTGGCGCAGTTAGCACCGGAACCATAATTTCCAATACCGCCTCCGTCACCAGCACCACGCCCGATCCCGAGATTCCTGACGTCGACAGCAACAACACCTCTACAGCCGAAGTTACAATCACGAACACGCCGTGCACGTTGTCGACTCCGGAAAACATCACGGTAAGCGCCGACACGGGACAGGCCGGTGCGGTTGTTACTTACGAGACACCCACCGGAACCGGAGACTGCGGCACAGCAACTACTGGCGAAAATGGCGAGACGATTCCGGCCATCAGTTGCAACCCGCCATCTGGTTCGTTCTTCCCGGTTGGGAGCACCACGGTTATTTGTAGTGCACGAACTGGCGCCGCGGTCAGTTTCCAGGTCACCGTGGATAACCCAGGCGCACTTTCGATTTCTCTCCACGGCGGCAATTCCCTGACTCTGGAATGCGGTCAGCGATTCGGAGATCCGGGAGCAACAGCCATCAATGGCGCGGGTGAGATCGTTGACGTCGTGGTTAGCTACAGCGGCGGCTTCAATGCTGACGCTCCGGCTGTGGGAACCTACACGGCCACCTACACGGCAACCGAAGGAGAAAACTCTGTTTCGGCAGAACGGACTCTCGTCGTCGCTGATACCGAAGGACCGGCGATTACGCTTGAAGGGGCAAACCCGTACAGGATTCAAGAAGGATCCTGCTCGCCGTTTGTGGATCCCGGCGCTTCGGCCTTCGATACATGTGCTGGTCCGAAGCCGGTTACAGTTTCAATCTCCGGTCCAGGCGGAGCGACATCCGTTAATCCGGCCGTGGCTGGAACCTACATCGTCACTTACACCGCTACAGACGGAACTAATGAATCAACGGCCACTCGAACCGTGGTTGTCGGTACCTTCAACGAAGACGAAGTGGATCAGCCCGGCACTGCGAACGTGCCGCCCACACTCACACTCAACGGTGCCGATCAAATCACTCTCGAGTGTGGAACAGCCTTTACCGATCCCGGCGCGATTGCGATGGTCTGCGGAAATCCGATCACGGTGACCACCACCGGCACAGTGAATCCGAATGCGCCCGGAGTTTACACGCTCAACTATTCAGCCACTGCCAACGGCTTTACGTCTGAGGTAACCCGTATAGTGACCGTGCAGGACACCGTCGCACCTGTGATTACGCTGAACGGTGACAACCCGATGACGGTGGGATTCGGCACAGTCTTTACCGATCCTGGTGCGACTGCGTCGGATGGCTGCGCCGGTGACCTGACGTCGGCGATCGTTGTAACGGGTAGCGTT
>JAICGZ010000029.1 GCA_025922875.1 Pyrinomonadaceae bacterium | reverse complement strand
TATACAGGTGTGAAAGATACACCCACTTACGAAAAGGCACGCCCGCAACTCGAACGCGAGTTGAAGTTAATCGAAAAGCTCAAGCTGGAAGGCTATTTTCTGATTGTTTGGGACATCGTCCAGTTTTGTCGCAAAGAAGGCATCCTGATCCAGGGACGTGGATCGGCGGCAAACAGCGCGGTCTGTTACTCGTTGGGGATCACGGCCGTGGACCCCGTGGGCATGGACTTGTTGTTTGAACGATTCCTTTCCGAGGAACGAGGCGAATGGCCCGACATCGATCTCGATCTGCCGAGCGGAGATCAACGTGAGAAAGCAATTCAATACGTTTACGAACGCTACGGAAAACTCGGAGCCGCCATGACCGCGAACGTCATTACCTATCGAGGGCGCTCGGCCGCGCGCGAGGTAGGTAAGGCGCTGGACTTTGATGAAGAAACGCTTTCACGTCTTGCCGCGCTGGTCCACACGTGGGAATGGAAAGATCCAAACGACTCCAGCGAGCGCCAGTTTCGCGATGCGGGTTTAGATCTGAGTCATCCCCGTATCAAGAAGTTCTTCCAGCTTTATCAGATGGTGCAGGATCTGCCGCGTCACCTGGGCCAGCATTCAGGCGGCATGGTGATCTGTCAGGGGCAGCTCGATTCGATCGTGCCGCTCGAGCCTGCGGCCATGCCGGGACGCGTGGTGGTCCAATGGGACAAAGAAGACTGCGCGGACCTGGGGTTGATCAAAGTGGATTTACTGGGACTCGGAATGATGGCGGTCCTGGAAGATTCGATCAGGCTGATTCGCGATTCCTATGGTGAGGAAGTTGACCTCGCGCATCTTCCGCAAAATGATGCGGCGGTTTATGAGGCACTGCAAAACGCCGACACCATCGGAATGTTTCAAGTCGAAAGCCGCGCCCAAATGTCGTGCCTGCCGCGACTGCGGCCGGCTACTTTTTACGACATCGTGGTCCAGGTGGCGATTATCCGGCCCGGTCCCATTGTGGGAAACATGGTCCATCCCTATCTGAAACGCCGGCAGGGTAGAGAGCCAGTGACTTATGCGCACCCTCTTTTGGAGCCAATCTTGAAACGAACACTCGGCGTACCGCTGTTTCAAGAACAATTGTTGAGAATGGCGATGGTGTGTGCCGGCTTTAGCGGCGGCGAGGCGGAAGAGTTGCGCCGCGCTTTTGGTTTCAAACGTTCGGAAGCTCGCATGAAAGCGATCGAAGGAAAACTGCGGCAAGGGCTGACGCGGAATGGAGTCACCGGAAAAACTCAGGAAGAGATTGTGCAGGCTATCAGTTCATTCGCGCTTTACGGTTTTCCGGAATCGCACGCCGCCAGCTTCGCGCTGATAGCTTATGCGAGTGCCTATCTAAAATGTAATTACCTGGCGGCGTTCACCGCGGCGATACTCAACAATCAACCGATGGGGTTCTATCAACCGTTCACGATCATCAAGGATGCGCAGCGTCATGGCCTGAAGGTCCTGCCGATCGATGTTAGTTGCTCGGATTGGTTGTGTACGCTCGAGAAAGAAGACGGCGTCCCTGTGCTTCGTCTTGGACTGAGATACGCGAAGGGATTGAGCCAGCAGTCGGGGGAGGCAATTGTTCGCGCGCGCGCCGTGCGTGATTTCGCAGGCATTGATGACTTGCGTAATCGCGTGCCTGAACTGCACAAGGATGAAATGAGAAAGCTGGCCGCAATCGGCGCGTTGAATTTTATCCAGTCTCCTTCTAGTCGCAAGACCAAAAATCAAACGCCAAAGACACATCGCCGCGCTGCCTTATGGCAGGTTGCACGTGTGACGCGTGCTCCGGGCAAACTCTACGAGGAGCTGCTCGAGCAGGATGCCAATTCACCTTTGCAGCAGATGGGTTTACTGGAGCGAGTGGATGCGGATTTTCGTGGGACAGGGTTGACGATTGGAAAGCACCCGGTTGCTTATTATCGAGGGGAGTTGGACAAGCTCAAGACCTTAAGAGCGGTAGACATTCGTAAGCTGCGCAATGGTGCTTTTGTGCGTGTGGCCGGGTGGGTGATTGTTCGCCAGCGGCCGGGGACGGCAAAAGGATTTATGTTTTTAAGTCTCGAAGACGAGACAGGAGTGAGCAACATAATCGTCACCCCGCCACTCTTCGATCAGTATCGCCTGGAATTGGTAGATCACCCTTTCCTCTTAATCGAGGGAGTGCTGCAAAACCAGGATAACGTTATCTCGGTTAAAGCCAGCCACGTGGAGCCGCTCTCGTTTACGATAGCCGGGACTCCTTCGCACGACTTTCACTAGACGGAAAATGTCTTAGGCGTGCCGGGCGGCGTGGCGTGGAGGGGATTCCAATAGACCTTGAACGATCTGTGCGACCTGCGATAGTGGCTTGGGTTTTCTTAGAAACGCATCGGCGCCACAACGTCTCGCCTCCTCTTCAATTTCAGGCGAACCGTAAGCAGTCAGAACGATGATTCGAGCTTGAGGATTGTGTTCCCTGATCATCCTGATCATGTCGAGGCCGTCGTGATTGTTGGTCATCGTGAGGCGCAGATCCTGGATTACGACTCTGTAATCAGTGGCCCCGAGCAGCTTCTCTGCTTCTTCGACTTCAGAAGCTGTATCAACCTTGTATCCCTGTAAAGAGAAATACTCGCTCATCGAGAAGCAGATCGACTCTTCGTCATCGACGACCAGCAAACGCGGGGTCGGCAACTCAGATTTCTCCTCGCGCCCGGCCCATATTTGTCTCAGTCTACCCGAGACTTTCTTAAGCGCTCCGAATCGGCTTTGCTTCACAGGGCACACTAAACCAATCACATTGTTAAGTCGTTAGCTTATGGCGAGGGTTGATGCGAGCACTCGCATCATGCGGAGTGATTCTAATACTTCTTTAGCCCCATCGTTATAACTCCGCACAGATAAAACGATGAAGGTCAGGGCAGCAGTTGCGAATTGACTGCCGCCACCCAACCAATGGCTATATAGCTATGGCCGCACGCACATTAGCTCGTTGTGCGCCAGGCACGTTTATTCGGCCTGAAATACTTTGGGAAGCAGGCTTCGTGATGATGTAGAGCAGCACCTCACATACCTCACGCGTGCCGGTCCCAATCGTGTTTCCCTTTTCATCCTGCAGGGCATAGATCTGCCCGTTCGCGTCCAGGGGAAGAATCGTTGGTTCCATTTGCAAAGAACTCCCTCTTTACCCGGGCTCGAATACAGATCCGCACTAGCTGTTCTAAACCGGTCAAGTTTGGCACCCTGGGTGAGGGTGCCGGTTTAAGCCACACCCGTCACCGGGACTTGAAACGTTTCCTTACCGCTCCAGCAGCACCCAGCAAACCTGTTCCCAGAAGCAACATGCTGGTTGGCTCCGGAACGGGCTCGGCGGTTATCTGGCCCTGCACCGTCGTGATTCCATTGTTCGACGCTGGAGGTACCAGGTTCAGTGGATTGTTAGTAATGGCGTAGGTAATACCGCCGATGGTCACCGAAGTGACAGTAAAATTGACTACTCCGGTACCGGAATTACTAGCGCTGAAAGTCCCGCTAAAAGTAGCCGAGAAACTATCGCTGCCGGCGATTGGAACCGTCTGTGTAATCGTGAGAGTGAAAGTACCGGACGCAACCGCGCCAGTGCCGCTCACGAAAGTTTGAAAGTTACCGAAGCTGGAACCTGTGGGAGTATTCAAGGCAGTAGATCCCAGACCAGTGAACGTGATCATGAGAGCATTGCCCATACCACCCAGAAAGGTTACAGAGTTTGTGCCGCTGCCCGAGCAACCTCCACAAGTAAAAGTGCCAGACGTGGAGAAAGTCACAGGGTCAGCTTTCGCCTCCGATGTTCCGAGTGCCAACATTGCAAGCAGCAATGCACTCATCAGAGTTGCTTTGAAAGCCATGTTTGCTCCCTTTTGCTTCGCCTCGATTTACGTCCGCACTTGCCCTCCAAGAGGAACGACTGATCGCGTGGCTATGACACCCGGTTTAAGGTTGATGTTTCCACAGCCGCGGAGCAATGCAGCCGTGGAAACATAGTTATTTGTTGATAATTCAGAAATAGTTTGAAAGCAGAGCTTCTTCCACTATTTCTTTTTGAATCGTCGACGAAGACTGGCGGCTGCCCCAATTAGGCCTGAGCCCAGGAGCAACATGCTGGCTGGCTCAGGAATGGGTTCCGCACCACCCAATCGAACCTGTCTCACGTCCTCAAAGACAGCGCCATTGATTGCCGTTAAGCTAATCGACGTAATGAACTGGCCATTAATGGCGTCAACTGTGAAGAAGTTCTCGCCATTGGCATCCACCACGAAATCATCTTCAAAGAAACCGCCGTCGATGTTGATACCCTCGACGTGGATCAGGACTGACCCATTGGTCGCGGCATTTATGTTGAATACCGCACGCGTAAAGGTCCCACCGTCGGCTAAACCAAAGGTCAATTGAGTTAAAGCGGTGTTCCCGGTTCCTCCGCTGACCGTTGCCTGGCCAGACGGATTGGCATTCAGCAACCCACTGCCACTGCTGGAGGTAAAGTTGACCAGGAGATTGTTTTGGCCAACGGTACCCGTCACGGTGGTGACGTTGGTTGCCGGGTTAAGCAGGACATTATCCGTGCCTTGATTGTTGACGCCTGTGACGACAACAATATCGGCTTTGGCTGTACCTGCGAAAACGCTGACGATTCCGACGACCGCCAACGCAAGTACAAAGTTTTTTAGTGACCCATATCGGGACATTTCATGCTCCTTGTTCTCGACTCCCGAAACAGGGAGGCCCTTGAGATAGTTAATTGTGGGAGGCTTGAAAACGAGAGCCATGCGGGGCAATGCAGGCCCTAATCAGTTCAGCCAAGATTGCTCGGAGAACTACCCGAGAAACATACGTATGTTTGGCACGTGGCCCATGACGCAGCAAACACTGCGCCATGAAGATCCGTAGGTTCTATTAAGGTAAAACCTTAGCGATTTTGCGAATGAGAATCAGTGATCGGCCTGAGGCACAAATAGGCCGTCCAGTATTCAGACTGGATTCTAGACTTTGGACGATTGGATCTGGTGCTTCTTGATCTTCTGATAAAGCGAGCTTCGTGGGATGCCGAGGCGCTTCGCGGCCTTCTCCACGCGCCCTTGTTCTTCCTGAAGAACACGCTCAATGTGCTGCTTTTCAAGTTCCTGAAGAGTGAGGCGTGAGTCGAGAAAAGGAGCGCCGACCTGCGTGTGTCCATCGAAGTGAAGATCGTTGAGAGTGATGTTTTTCTGGTCACTGAGTAAAACCGCACGTTCGATTACGTTACGTAATTCGCGGATGTTGCCGGGCCAGGAATAGGCTTGCAGTGCTCGAATGCAACCCTGGTCCAACCGCAATTCTCCCCGGCCCAGATCTGCCGACACCTTATTAAGGAGGTATTGGGCCATCGTAGGAATATCTTCGATGCGGTCACGCAGAGCGGGAAAGGAAAGAGGAATGGTACTGATGCGAAAATAGAGATCGTCGCGAAAACGCTTTTCTCTCACGAGCTGGCCGATATCCTGATGCGTCGCGGCAATCAGCCGTACATCGACCTGGCGGTCCCTCACGTCTCCCACACGTCGGAAACGTTTCTCTTCCAGCACCTTCAACAGTTTCGGTTGAATCTGGAGATCGACGTCGCCGACTTCGTCGAGAAAGATCGTGCCCCGGTGGGCCACTTCAAACAGTCCCTGCTTGGAAGCGGTCGCACTGGTAAATGCACCTTTCTCGTGACCAAAGAGTTCTGTTTCGAGAAGTTCCCTGGTGAGTCCGGCGCAGTTTAGATCGACAAACGCTTCGTCAGCACGCGGACTGTTGTCATGCAGCCATCGAGCAAGCACGCCTTTGCCGGTTCCCGTTTCCCCGAGGATCAAGACAGGGCTCTCAGTGGAAAGAATCTTTCTGGCTTGATCCGCGAGATTGCGAATCGCCGCGCTAGTGCCAATGAACGGATCGATCGCCTGGCGCACCTGCCGCGATTTACTGGCCAGTTGTTTGTGATAGTTGCGCTGCTTCTGAAGTAAACGTTGGAGAATCACCAGCAGTGTGGGAAGCTCGAGCGGCTTCGTGAGGAATTGTTCGGCGCCTTCTTTAATCGCTCTTACCGCGAGATCTATAGACCCGTGCGCAGTCAGGACCAGCAAAGGAATTCCGGCGTCGATCTCTTTTAATCGCGGAAGCAGATCGAGTGCGGTGCCATCCGGCAGCATGTAATCAGCGATGACGATGTCAGGGCGAGAGGTGCGAAACAGGTGCTGCGCATCCTGGCAGCTTTCAGCTTCTTCGATTTCGTAGCCGTGTTGTTCCAGGAAATCACGGATACCAAATCTGACTCCCGACTCATCATCGACAACCAACACCTTGTTCCTGGACATTAAGCGTCTCCCTCAACTGGTATCGGGAACCTGGCTATCATACAGGCTCCTCCTTCGGGATTATTGCCGGCGATCAATTTTCCTCCGTGTTCCTGCATGATGCGTTGCGCGATCGCCAGACCGAGTCCGGTTCCGCCTCGTCGCTTGGAGAAGAATGGTTCGAAAATTCTGGGAAGATCCTCATCCAGGATGCCCTTCCCGGAATCCCTGATCGCACACTCAACCCACTCGTGATTTCCGTCGATGATCTTCCGCGCCTCGATGATAACTGAACCTTCCTGCGTCGAGTGCTGAATTGCGTTTTCAATCAGGTTTACAAAGACTTTAGAGAGCCTGCGGCGGTCGATTCTAATCTTTGGCAACGACTCTTCGACTTTGCTTTCGAGATTTACGTGGGCCACCTCCGCGGCCGGCATGCAGGCGCGGATGGACCGTGAGACCATCTCTTCCATCGACACCAGGTACAAATCGCCGCGAAAAGGCTTTCCGTACTCTAACAACTCTTCCATCAGAATTGTGAGTCGTCCTATCTCATCACGCAATACATTTATATAACGCAAGTATTCAGTGCGATCGCTGAACCTTGTTTCGAAAGCGTCGAGTATTGAAGAGATACCAAACAGCGGATTTCTGACTTCATGTGCGACACCGGCCACGAGCGAGCCGAGCAACGACATCATTTCGCTTTGCCGCAGCGAAGCTTCGAGCTCGACTCTCTTCGTGATGTCGTGTGCGATTAAGATTGCGCGCTCGCCTGCCGAGCCGAATTCGTTGACGTGGTAGACGGTGATGGCCCAGGTTTTACCGCTGGCGTCGTCTTTGACTTCTTCCGTGACCGGAGCATTGTTAACACGAATGCTCTCGAGCAGTTCGGCGGCCTTTTTCCATGGCTGGCTGTCGCCGAGTTGACCCAGCGTCGTCCCCACGATCTTTTCGGCCTCGATACCAATGATCTGTTCTGCGGCGAGGTTTGAACGTTTGATGGCGCCGTCAAGATCGATAATGAGCACTGGAAAATCGATCGCGTTGAAAGTCTGCCGCCACTCCATTGCAGACTGTTGTAGTGACGTGTGTAGTCGCTGCTGTTTCTCGTCGAGAAGTTTTCTTTCGGTGACGTCGTTGACGATCACGAGCCTGCTGTTCTTGCCGTCAAAAACGACCGGATGCGAGCTCATCTCGACGTAGATCGTCTTTCCATCCTTTGTTTTATGACGCCACGGACTCGAGATCACGAGATCGTTGGGATCGTTTTTGATCATCAACGTGGGGATGTCTTCGCCTGAACGAATATCGTTGATGGTCATCGTAAGAAACTCGTCCCGCGTGAATCCATAGGTACGAGTGGCGGCTTCATTGACTGCTAAAAACGAAAGTGTGTCTTCGTTGTAGACCCAGATTGGCTGCGGCGTGGATTCAAAGAGGAGACGATAACGCTCCTCGGAATCGCGCAATGCTTCTTCGAAGTGCTTTCGCTCGGTGATGTCGCGAGCGAGTCCGCGAAAACCGACGGTCTCATCGAGTTTGTCTTTTATTGGAGAAAGGATTAGATCCAGCCAGTGGTCCTCGCCGTCAGCAGAACGGGCTACGAATTGATGACGAAACTCGCGCGCCTCCTGCGGGCCGGTGAGGCTGCCGGCGAAACCATTGCTTTCGGGAATGATGCCGAATAATGAAAAGAGGGAGTTGCCGATAATGTTCTCAGGCTTTCGTCCGAGAAAGTTTTGTACGGCGAGATTGGCGCCGGTTAACTTGCCCGTCAGATCCTGGGTGAAGATCATATCGCTCGCATGTTCGACGAGGTCTCGATAACTGGCCTCCAGGCGCGAGCGTTCCAGCAGGCGCGATACTTTTGCAACGAGACGAGTTGAATCAAACGGAATTTCGAGATAATCGTCGGCGCCGGCTCGAAGACCTGCAACCATGCTTTCGGTATCTTTTTCGAGTGCGCTGACGAGTAGAATCGGGACTGTCCGCAACTCTGAATCAGCGCGCAGTTCGCGGCAAAACTCCAGGCCATTCATCCGTGGCATGGAGACGTCGCTGATCACGAGATCAGGTCGTTTTTGCTTTGCGAGGGTGAGACCGTCGACCCCGTCTTCTGCCGTCAGGACTGAGTACCCAGCCTTGTGCAGCAGATTGCCCATCAGGGTCAATTGATCTGGCTCGTCGTTGATGATCAGGACGGAATTGTCCTCATGACCGTTAGAGATTTCTATCCGATGCACCAGAGCTATACCTCGAACTACTGCCGTATTTTGGTTGGAAGACCGGGGCGAAACGGCTTACAGGCTGTGAATCACGCGATTGGCATTAGTAGTTGAACAGATTCCGGGATTAACTGGCATTTTAGAGCGGCGAAGTATATCACTACAGCCACAAAAAAGCACAAAAATGCGCAAGGGTTCAGCGGACCGATTTTTGTGCTTTTTGCGGCTTTTTGTGGCTGAATGCTCTTTTTGTGGCGGTAAACGGAAAAGGGCTTGTTTGAATCCAAAGTCCATATTTTTGTAATTGGAAGCAGATGGAGATATTGTGATGAACAGAATCAGGAGAGGAGTAATGAAGCAAGCGAACCTCTTTTTAGGCTTGGTATTGGTTGTATTTTCTTTCACCTCGTGTAATGCGCAGAGCAAGTTGATGAACTTCGCGCCCGGTCAGCCGGCGCCGACCGTCGCGGCTGCGGATTCTATTAACGTCCAGGGGTCCTATGCGGACCTGGTGAGTAGGGTTTCGCCGGCCGTTGTGACGATTAGATCTACGGAACGTGCGCGTTCGCCCCAACAGTTTCCTTTCATGGACGACCCGATGTTCCGGGAGTTCTTCAGAGATCGGTTGCCGCAGCAGCCACAGATTCCGCGACAAGTACAGGGAGTCGGATCGGGAGTAATCCTCAGTCCCGACGGTTATATCGTGACAAACCATCACGTTGTCGATGGAGCACTCGAGATCAGAGTTGAACTAACGGATAACCGCACGTTCCCCGCCAAATTGGTGGGTTCGGACCCGCCGAGCGACCTGGCGGTTTTGAAAATCGATGCGAAGAACCTGCCGACACTTACGATGGGCGATTCAGACAAGGTGCGCGTCGGCGACTTCGTCCTGGCTGTCGGCAATCCGCTGGGCATTGGACAAACAGTTACCTCCGGCATTGTGAGCGCAAAAGGCAGGGCCACTGGTTTGAGCGACGGCAGTTTTGAGGACTTCCTTCAGACTGATGCGGCTATCAATCGCGGCAATTCCGGCGGCGCTCTCGTGAATACGAACGGTGAGTTGATTGGCGTCAATTCGCAGATCCTATCGCCGTCCGGCGGCAACATCGGAATCGGCTTCGCGATCCCGTCGAATATGGCAAAGGCCGTGATGGACCAGTTGCTGAAGACTGGAAAAGTCCGGCGCGGAATGCTTGGCGTAACGATTCAGTCAGTGGACGCAGACCTGGCGTCGAGCTTGAATCTGCCGGCTGCGAGAGGAGCCATTGTGACTTCAGTTCAGGCTGGCGGTCCTGCTGAAAAGGCTGGAATCAAACGCGGCGACGTGATCACCGCAATCAATAAACAACCGGTTGTTGACAACAACAGTTTGCGTAACCTCGTTGCCAGCATGGCGCCCGGCACCACTGTCGATGTGGCCGTGATGCGCAATGGACGCGATCAAAATCTTCAGGTAGCGCTTGCGGAATTGCCTGAGCGGGAGCGACCGGAAAGTGAAGATACGAGCAGCAGTGGCAACGCCGGAACTGACAAATTCGGACTAACGCTGCAACCGCTCACCGCTGAAATGGCGTCTCGTTATGGTCTCGATGCGGACGATCAGGGATTGCTGGTGACCAAAGTGGATCCTGCCAGCAATGCCGCAAACTCGGGTATCAGGCAAGGCGACTTGATTCAGGAAGTGAACCGGCAACAGGTAAGAACGGTTCCTGAGTTTAACAGCGCGATTCAACAGTCGGGTGCAAGACCTGCACTTGTCTTGATCAAGCGACGCAACAACGTCATCTATGTGACGCTAAAAGCAAACTCGTAACCGTCCGAGACGATAAAGGCACAAAGGCACAAAGGCTCGAAATGAGCCTTTGTGTTTTTTTGTGGCCTAATGTACGTTCCACGATTCGAGGAGGAACGCATGCATGCGAGAGTTTGATCGCCGGCCCTGGGGAACCTACACGGTGCTTGAAGAAGGAACAACTTTCAAGGTGAAACGTATCGAGGTACTGCCTGGGAAAAGACTTAGTTACCAAAAACACTCGCAACGCGCCGAACACTGGGTCGTAGTAGAAGGAACGGCGAAGGTCACACTCGATGGTAAGGAAATCACAGTTCGAACAGGTGAAGCGATCGATATCCCTATCGGAGCGGCTCATCGAGTGGAGAATCCAGGAGAGACAGATCTGATCTTTATAGAAGTGCAGCGAGGAAATTATCTCGGCGAAGACGATATCGAACGTCTTCAGGATGATTATGGCAGAGTCAATTGAGGTGCTTTTTACAGGATTTACAGGATTATTCAAGATTTACATGTAAATCCTGTAAAGCTGACTTTCGAGTTTAAGACATGTCCGACTCCCCAAACGAACTCGTTTCCTCCGGACAAATACCAGTTCCTCACGAAGACTCACAAAGCCTGTGGTCCGCGGTGAAGGAATCGATTCGCGGCTCGCACCGCGACTACACCACCGGCCCGATCGGACGCTCAATTCTGTTGCTCGCGATACCCATGGTCCTGGAGATGATCATGGAAAGCGTGTTTGCCGTCGTCGACATTTTCTGGGTGTCGCACCTCGGCACTGACGCCGCCGCGACTGTCGGTCTCACCGAATCCCTGCTCACTTTGATCTATGCCCTAGCCATCGGTTTAAGCATCGGCGCGATGGCGATGGTGGCGCGGCGCATCGGAGAACAGAATCCGGACGGCGCCGCGCGCGCAGCAGTGCAGGCGATCGTGGTGGCGCTAATCGTGTCGATCGTACTCGGCGTTGTCGGCGCTCCACTCGCGCCAAAACTACTGGCTTTGATGGGCGGTTCGCCGTGGGTAGTTGAGCATGGCGCCGCGTTCACGCGAGTGATGCTGGCCGGAAACGTGACGGTCGTGATGCTCTTTATGATCAACGCGATCTTCCGAGGCGCTGGTGATGCGGCGATCGCGATGCGCACATTGTGGCTCGCGAACTGGATCAACATCGTGCTGGGTCCTTGTTTGATCTTTGGACTCGGACCTTTTCCGAAGCTGGGTATCGTCGGCGCTGCCATCGCCACGAACATCGGCAGGGGAACAGGAGCACTTTACGCCCTCACGAAGCTCATTCGTTCCGGTGGCCGATTCAATATCGAGCGCCGCCACCTTCGCATCGAACCGGCAATTATCGGTCGTCTTATTAAACTTTCAGCCACCGGAACGTTTCAGGTCTTCATCGGAATGGCGAGCTGGATCGGCCTGGTGCGTATCATTTCGAGTTTCGGAAGTAATGCAGTTGCGGGTTATACATTCGGCATTCGCGTGATCCTTTTCGCCCTCTTGCCCTCGTGGGGAATGGCAAACGCTGCGGCGACTATGGTTGGTCAGGCGCTGGGCGCAGGCAATCCGGAACGTGCGGAACGCGCAGTTTGGAAAGCCGGTTTCTACAACATGATCTTTCTAGGCATTGTCGGACTGGTTTTTATAGTCTTCGCCCCGCAGATTATCTGGTTTTACACCGACGACCCGAACGTCGCGCACTATGGCGTCGACTGTCTCCGCATCGTCGCGTATGGTTTTCTCTTCTATGCGTACGGCATGGTGTTGGGGCAATCGTTCAATGGCGCAGGCGACACCTGGACGCCCACGATTATCAACCTCTTCGTGTTCTGGCTTTGGGAGATCCCCCTTGCATACGTGCTGAGTGTCATGGCCGGGCTCGGGCCTCGAGGGGTATTCGTCGCGATGACGATTGCCTTTTCAACGCTGGCGGTGGTCAGTGCGGTCGTCTTCCGCCGGGGTCGCTGGAAAAAGAGAGTCGTCTGAATGTTCTATAGCGTACGTTTGTGTGGCATGAGTACGCATAGGGCTGCCTCAGTTCGTTACGTTCTGCCGCTAATTTCAGCTCACCTCAGATCTGTACGGTGGAATACTTAAACACTTTAGCGATCGAGATCGGCGGCACCTTTGTTGCGTAAGAAAGATTGCCAAATAGAGCAGGGCACGGTTGGGGTGCGGTGACTTGCCCGGCTTCGGACCCGCCGACCAAGTGGCGTCAAGTCGCCGCACTCCATGTAGAGATGTCAGCTCCGGCAATAGTTTCGGGAGAGCACGGAGGAACCTCATGGAGAAAATATTAAAGGGAAAAAAGGTGGCGATTCTGGTCGCCGATGGGTTCGAACAGGTTGAACTGACGGAGCCGAAGAGAGCGTTGGAACAGGCAGGAGCGACGACCGAGATCGTCTCGCCCGCCGAAGAGCAAGTGCAGGGATGGAATCACGACGAAAAAGCGGACTCATTTAACGTTGATATGCCCTTGAGCCGGGCACGTTCGGATGATTACGACGCACTATTACTGCCGGGTGGCGTGAGAAATCCCGATCAATTGAGAATGATGATGCGAGCGGTCGAGTTTATCGATGGGTTCTTTGTGACGGGAAAACCCGTGGCGGCAATCTGTCATGCGCCATGGACACTAATCGATTCCGAAGTAGTTAAAGGAAGAACGATGACGTCGTGGCCGTCACTGAAAAAGGATCTGATGAATGCAGGTGCACGTTGGGTTGATAGAGAGGTAGTTGTCGATAACGGCTTAATAACCAGTCGGAAGCCTGCCGATATACCCGCGTTCAATAAGAAGATGATCGAGGAGTTTGCAGAAGGCCGACATTCGCGGCAGAGAGCCGCGTGAGGTCTGCCATTGATCAACGCGGATGACATGAACCAGATCCTGTCATCCGCGTTGGTTCGTGGTTATTTTTCTCGCAGTGTGACCCACCTTCACTACACCACCCTGGACCACCTTTGCATTGATGCCGCGCAGGCAGAGTTCCTTGCCTACTTCTGAATTGACAAACTTCATTGCATCAACGCCAAAGCGAGATACAAACTTGCGACAGCCAGTGTGTGGCAATGCGCTGACTTCAATTACTGCTGAACCAACTGCTATTCGCGACCCGGCGGGCAAATTTTCTTTGCTCAAATCCATATCGAGGTAGAGTTGATCGCCTGCGAGCGGCCAGCGTTCGATCTCTTGTGCGATGAGAGCAGTGACGCGCGCGTTCATGATGTTGATCTGCATCTCGGGATGCGGCGATCCGTCCGGGGTTTTGGAGCTGCCGCGCACGCTCCAGTTGTCGCCGATCAAGCCGAGGACGGGATCAAGCTCAGCTTCCTCAACAACCTCTCTGTGATCTATCTCCGGACGCCGTACGATTAGTTGCAAAACGCCTCCGTCTTTCGGCGCGTGTCGCAGATGATCCAGCGCTGCTTCGAGCTCCTGTATCGTCAAGTGTTTCACTGTTGACTCCATGGTTTTAATATAACTCACTCAGGTGAGATCCACAGATTACGCGGATTTGTGAGCCTCTTTGGAGTGCGGCGGCCTGGTGCCGCTTTGGCCTCGATAACGCGTGATCGGAACAAAGCGGCGCCAGGCCCGCCGCACTCCAAAGAAGCGCCCAAACAGTGTAATCTGTGGACGAATTCACAACTCTTAACAAATTTTTACCTGGTCTTGACACAGCCCGGGCATTCCCGGCGTATGCTCTGCCACGCTGTGCAATCACCTGCGGAGGCTGGAATGAAGTCTAGAAGAGAAGGTAACACCCGGTTCCGGCTCGTCCTTACGCTCGGGCTGGCGGTGGTGTTGCCGGCTTTGACCCTCATCTTCGTCAACTTTCAACACGTCAAATCGATCCAGCGAGACAAGAAGGTCGAAGCATTGATTCATCGCGACTTTCAATACCTCCTTACTATCGCTGCCAAGCAGATAAACGGGAAGGCGTATGAACTGGCCGAACAGGCCCGAGACTCCTTCCCGACCGAAGCCGATGCGCATGATGAGAAACGATTAAAGTTTGATCTTCTTCTGTCGAAGAGTCCGTGGTTTGCGCACGTGGCGCTTTTCGACGCCAAAGAGGGAGTGACATTTCAGCCTCAGCCGGGCAGCAAAGACCCTACTGACTACAGCAAAATGTATGCGGCCTGGCTGGGGTTGGAGGGACGCTATCTGTTCCAGCAGATGAGCAACAAAACCAAGCCCATAATCTGGTTTGCCGGAGAACACTACGGGCCGAATGGATGGATTTACACCACGACAGCTATCTTTACCTTGCCGCGGCCCCCGAAGGATCGAATCGTTTTAGGAGTCGCAAGCTTCGATGCCGACTACTTGAAGAAAACCTTTTTTCCGCAGTTTCTGAATGAGTTGACGTCGCAAAAGTTTACTGAGGATCGAGAACAACATGCTTCACCGATGTTTCGTGAATTCGCTCCTCAGGAATTAAATGAGCACCAGGATCAACGGCTTGCGATGATGGTTTATCCGGCGGATGTGTTGAAAGCAGAATACGATCGGCCGCTGGTAATGTCGCCTGGTTGGGGTACAGGTAAGCCGGAAGTATCACAGAGTCTCGGCAACCCTTTTAGTGGTCTTTCGTTGGGCATCAAGTTTCAAGGCACGACGGCGAGGGCAATCAGCGACCGGTGGGTGTGGCAGAGCTTTCTGATACTCGGAGTGTTGTCGGTTCTGATGATTGGCGGTTTGGTGTTGACCTATCGGAGCGTGAACAAGCAAGTGGCGCTGGCGCGTTTGAAGTCAGATTTTGTTTCCAACGTGTCGCATGAGTTGCGCACGCCTTTGGCTTTGATTCGGCTTTATGCGGAAACACTCGAGTTGGGACGAATTACGACGCCGGAAAAGAAGCACGAATACTACGGCATTATTCGCAAAGAGAGTGAAAGATTAAGCGCCTTAATCAACAACATCCTTGATTTCTCTCGCATTGAAGCCGGGCGTAAAGAGTACGATTTCAGAGAGACTGACATCGCCGAACTCGTGCGCAACACACTCGATTCGTATCGCTATCAGATCGAGCAGCAAGGCTTTGCGCTCGAAGAGCAAATCGAACCGGTTCCCGCAGTGCGTGTTGATCGCGAAGCCATCGCGCGCGCACTTGTCAATCTGGTTAACAATGCACTGAAATATTCCGACAACGAAAAGTTTCTGGGCGTCAGGCTTTACCGTGACAAGAGTGTGCTGAAGCTCGAGGTGAGTGATCGCGGTATCGGGATCAAGCGGCACGAGCAGACGCGTATCTTCGAGAAGTTTTATCGCACGGGCGATCCGTTGGTCCACAACACGAAGGGAAGTGGTCTCGGTTTATCGCTTGTGCGTCACATCACTCACGCACATGGCGGAGAGGTTGAAGTGGAAAGCACGCCTGGCCGTGGAAGTAAGTTCACTTTGTCGTTGCCGTTGGCTCAAAGCCAGTTCACATGATTTATCAAGATGAACATGTAAATCATGTCTAATCTTGTAAATCCTGTAAAAGGTTTTAATCATCATGAAAAACAAAATTCTGATCGTTGAAGATGAACCGGCAATGGTCGCCGGATTGCGCGACAACTTCGAATACGAAGGTTACGAAGTGATCAGCGCTGAAGATGGTGTCACCGGTCTCGAGCGTGCACTCGCCGACAATCCCGATCTGGTTGTGCTGGACGTGATGATGCCGCGAATGAGTGGACTCGACGTTTGCAAGCAGTTGAAAGCCAAGCGCCCTTCGGTGCCGATCATCATGCTGACAGCGCGCGGTCAGGAGATCGATAAAGTTGTTGGTCTGGAGTTAGGCGCTGACGACTACGTAACAAAACCGTTTTCCGTGCGCGAACTGATGGCGCGCGTGAAAGCCGTGTTGCGACGAGTCTCATCGCCCGCACCCGCGCCTGAGGTGTACCGGTTCAGCGATGTCGAGGTCAACATTCGCAGCAACGAAGTTCGGCGCAACGGAAACGTGATCGATCTCTCCGCCAAAGAGTTTGCATTGCTGGCCTATTTCATCGCGCATCCGGTTGAGATACTGAGTCGCGATCGCCTGCTTGATGAGGTGTGGGGATATGAAAACTATCCAACCACGCGCACTGTCGATACGCACATCGTGCATCTAAGACAAAAGCTAGAACCAAACCCCGAAGAACCACGTTTCATTCTTACCGTTCATGGTAGTGGTTATAAGTTTGTTGGATGAGGTCTTCCGGTTATGACTCTCCCAGCAGTATTCAGTGCAGGTCTGGGCACTAAACGCGCAGTCGAAACCCCTATTCCTCTCAGAGAACGAGAGCTTGAGGCGAAGCTCGAAATACTTCAGCGGAATTACGCAGAACTGAACACCGCGATATTCGAAGCTGCGCAGGTACACCGGCGATTATGTGCTCCGAGTCTCGTGCGGCGCGGTGCGTTCGATGTAGCGAGCGAGATCTTCGCCGTGCGTCACTTGCCCGGAGACTTCTTTAGTATCGAGGAAACCAGCAAAGGTCTGGTGCTCGCGCTGGGCGACATCGGTGGTAAAGGACTCGCTGCGGGAATGTGGGTCACACATCTGGTCGGGTTGCTGCGCATGCACACGGCTGTCAATAGTGACCCGGAAGCGATCGTCGCGGGAGTCAATCGTGACATCGCGTGTCTCGCTGGAGTCGAGCCGCTAAGCAGTCTGTTTGTAGCGCGACTGAATTCCGTGACCGGAGAGTTGGACTACTGTAGTGCGGGACATCCGCCTGCTTTGCTTTTGCGCGTGGATGGCAGACTCGAATTGCTTTCGGATGGCGGACCGGTGCTCGGTGTTGTGCCTGGCATCAGGTTTGACCGCGGCAGTGTGATTTTGGGCGGCGGCGATTTGCTGCTGGCCTGTTCTGATGGCATCTTAGAGTCATTTAACGAAGCAGATCAGGAGTTTGGCGGTAAGCGGCTCGAGACTGAATTGCGTCGCGCACGAGGCGGTTCCGCAGAGTCCGTGCTTTTTTCAGTGCTGGGCGCAGTCCAGGACTTCGCTGCTCCACGCCCGCTGACGGATGACATGACACTCGTAGTCGTGAGAAACAATGATTAGTTTTACAGGATTTACAAGATTATTCAGGATTAACATGTAAATCATGGCTAATCTTGCAAATCCTGTCTAAAGCTCTATTAAAAACAACCTAAACCAATTGAAAGGGGAAAGTTATGGCAGACGTAAAACCGATCCCGGAAGGATACCACTCGATTACCCCGTACCTCGTCATTGATGGAGCGGCTGAGGCCCTCGAGTATTACAAGAAGGCATTCGGCGCTATCGAACTGTTTCGCATGGACCATGGTGGAAAGATCGGCCATGCCGAGATGAAGATTGGCGACTCGCCTTTCATGCTCGCGGACGAGCACCCGGAGATGGGCCACAAGGGACCGAAGTCACTGGGTGGATCACCGGTCGGTATCATGATCTACGTTGACGACGTGGACACTACTTTCAAGCAGGCACTTGCAGCGGGCGGTACAGAGACGAAGCCGTTGCAGGATCAATTCTATGGAGATCGTTCAGGTACGTTGACTGATCCGTTCGGACACGTCTGGACGGTAGCAACACACAAGGAAGACGTCACACCCGAAGAGATTGAGAAGCGCCTTGCTGCTATGCATACAGGAGCTTCCGGCGCTGCCGGCGATTAACACTTAGCCACCAAAGAGGCACAGAAAGCACAAGTGATTCAGCAAATTGTTTTGTGCTTTTTGTGCCTTATTGTGGCAATCCTTGCACTTCTTTGAGGCGGCGCTCGAGGAAGCGCCGCTCGTTATCGTTAGTAACTAAACGCAGAGCTGTCTCGTAACTTTGAGCAGCTTCGTCGTTGGATCCCAGCCGGCGCAACATGTCAGCACGAGCGGCGTGCAGCAGGTGATATTCGTCGAGTTCGCCTGATGCGGCCAGTTCGTCGATCAGTTCGAGCGCCGGCTGAGGACCTTTAGCCATGGCGATTGCCACGGCGCGGTTTAGCGACACGATCGGAGAAGGCATAACTTGTTCCAGTAGATCGTACAGTGTCACGATCCTGGACCAGTTTGTGTCTTCAGGTCGCGCGGCCTTGCAGTGCTCCGCAGCGATCGCCGCTTCGAGTGCGAATGGACCAGGTTCACCGCGAAGCGTCTCTTCGACGAGAGCGAGTGCTTCATCGATTTGTGGTCTATTCCAGAGAGTGCGATCCTGTTCCTCGAGCACAACAAGATTACCGTCTTCATCAAGTCGAGCCTCGCGCCGAGAATCGTGCAACAACATGAGCGCCAGCAGTGCAGTCGCTTCGGCCGGCGGTCTGGGTTCCAGGAGCGTTCTTACAAGACGTCCGAGGCGAATCGCTTCGGCACAGAGATCGGCCCTGATGAGTGGCTTGCCGCGCGTTGCTGCGTAGCCTTCGGTGAAGATGAGATAGATCGCAGTCAGCACGCCATCGAGCCGCGCGGGCATTTCGCTCGTATCCGGAACGCTAAAAGGGATTCCGGCATCGCGAATTTTTCGCTTGGCGCGCACGAGTCGCTGGGCCATCGTTGCGGTAGGGACAAGAAATGCGCGCGCGATTTCGTCGGTTTGAAGTCCGCCTAAAGTACGCAGGGTGAGCGCAACCTGAGCGTCGAGCGATAGCGCCGGATGGCAGCAGGTAAAGATCAGTCGCAAACGATCGTCCGGAATTTCACCGAGGTCCAGTGTTGGAGCTTCGACGATCGGCTCGGAAGCGAAGTCCGGATCAGCTTCAAGTTTTTCCTGCAGACGTGTTTGACGTCGCAGGCGATCGATGGCTTTGTGTTTGGCTGTTTGAATTATCCAGGCGCGCGGGGAATCGGGAATGCCCTCAGTTCGCCACTGGTCAATGGCTGCCGTAAACGCGTCCTGTGCGGCGTCTTCGGCCAATTCGAAATCGCCAAACTGGCGTATCAGGGTTGCAACAATGCGGCCCCAATCGGTTCGATAGACTGAGTCGACAGCAACATTCGAGTTCTGCAGCATGGCTGATAATAAAAAAACTTATGTTGAGGTGTCGATTCGAGACCTCGCCGTTCGATTTACCAGTGGAGGTACGAATTTATGAAATACATGTTGCTGGTTTACCTCGATGAAAAAGAGCTAAGCGATACTGAACGGGAGCATTGCTACGTCGAATCGGCACAACTCGCACAGGATCTGAGTGCGAAAGGTAAGTATCTCGCGTCCGCGCCGCTGCATCCGGTTGCGACTGCGACCAGCGTTCGTGTGCGTAACGGCAAGCGTCTGGTAACGGATGGACCATTCGCTGAAACTCGTGAACAACTCGGCGGCTACTACCTGATCGATGCGCGGGATTTGGACGAGGCGATGAGTATTGCCGAACGAATTCCGGTTGCGAAACATGGAACTATCGAAATCCGGCCAGTGTTAGAGATTAAAGGCTTGCCGGCACAATCTAAAACTGCTTGAAGGGACCCCGTTTATGAACATCTTACTTTGGATCTTTCAGATCCTGTTGGCACTGACTTTTCTGTTTGCAGGAGGCATGAAGCTGGTTATCCCCACGGAGGTTTTGAATTCGATGGCGCCGCCAAACGCGATTCTGTTTCCGGGTTGGTTTCTTAAATTCATTGGCTTGTGTGAAGTACTTGGAGCGCTTGGATTGATCCTGCCGGGCATATTTCGCCGCAAGCAATATCTGACCATATATGCTGCTATCGGATTATTGATCATCATGATTGGGGCGATCGTCGTTTCGCTCATAGGCGGTGGAGTGATGGCAGCCGCATCACCGTTCATAATCGGAGTTCTCTGCTTGTTCGTGGCGTATGGGCGGGCGAAGGTAGCCCCGCTTCGTTAATTTCATCACTAATAATTAAGGAGGCAAGAGTATGCAATTGAACCCATATCTAACTTTTAACGGCGACTGCGCCGAGGCTTTCAAGTTTTACGAACAAACGCTTGGCGGCAAGATCGAGGCGATAATGAATTTCGCCGGATCACCCGCGGCGGAACATGTACCTGGCGACTGGGGCGACAAGGTTCTTCACGCCAGTATGGTGATTGGCGATCAACGTCTGATGGCGTCAGACGCACCGCCGGGACAATACGAAAAACCGCAGGGTGTGTCGGTTTCGATCTCGCTCAAGGACCCGGCGAAAGGAGAACAGATCTTTAACGCGCTCGCGCAAAATGGGAAGACCACGATGCCGTTTCAGAAGACGTTCTGGGCCTCGGGTTTTGGAATGTGCGTCGATCGTTTCGGCATTCCATGGATGGTCAATTGCGAATAGTTAGACAGGATTACAGGATGTTACAGGATTGACAAGGTGGTTATCCTGAACATCTTGAAACATCCTGTAAATCATGTTCCAACAGGTGATTGTATGAACGCACGACGTTTGAACTGGCCGCTGTGGGTGGGCTTCCTGCTCACCTTCGCGTCGTTTCTCAGTTATTTCTTTATCTTTGTCTGGTTTCCTGTCACGCGTGATTTTCCGTGGGCCAACCTCCTGCTGTTTTTGATAGCAGCGGTATTGCTCTTCGCAGGCATCCGGCGCGGCTTTGCTGCTGATCGCCCACATCCCACGCGTTCGAGGATTGTCAGTTCTATCGTCGGACTCCTCGGTTTGGCCGTGATCGGATTATCTCTTTTTTCGCTGTTTGTCGTGGCGCGTTGGTTACCACCTTCGACTGGCGCGCCACAAGTGGGCCAACGAGCACCCGACTTCACTCTTCCTGACGCGACAGGTCGGTCCGTCTCTCTTTCGGAACTCCTGTCACAACCCGTCAACGGCAATCCAGCGAAAGGTGTGCTGCTGATTTTCTACAGAGGCCACTGGTGACCATTATGCAACTCCGAGTTACGGAGCATCGAAAAGAGTTTGGACCAGTTCAATGCGGCGGGGATTCGTCCGGTTGCGATCAGCGTCGATCCTCCCGAAGCGTCACGCAATCTTGCTCAGAACGAAGGTTATAGTTTGACGTTTCTTTCCGATTCGAATATCGAAGTAATTCGACGTTATGACCTGGTTCATGCCGGCGCCGGAGAGAATGGCAATGACATCGCACGGCCCGCTGAGTTTCTGGTTGATCGATCAGGAACAGTGCGCTGGGTCAACTTAACGGAAAGCTACTTTGACCGTGCACGACCGGAGGAAGTGCTGGAAGCAGCGAAGTCGCTCAAATAAAAACCGCCGCGACCTCTTTGCGTCGCGGCGGCTCGATTTAAGTAACGATTAGCAGATCAGGATTAGCCGGCACGTTCGCGTTCGCGGCCACCTTCACTGTAACCATCCTCGTAACCTTTCGAGAAGGCGGATCGGTAAACGTCAGCAAAGTTTCCGAAACCGGCCTCCTTGAAATAATGAGAGCGCTGGGGATCGTAGCTCTTATCTTTCTTGCCGTCCTTCTTGCCGGTTTTGAAACCGTCTTTGTAGCCCTGATTGCCGGCCTTTTCGCTGTTATCAAAAACGTAGTGGCTGTACCGGAAATTGTGAGACCAGGGATCGTATCCCCAACCCCAACCATACGGGTAACCCCACCAATCACGATATCCAAAACCGAACGGGCGATATATGCGATACGGGTAAGGACGAACGATCACCACTCTCCGGCGCTTCTGAGCCTGGACTTCGCTCGATGAAACGAACGCAATCCCAAACAGCATGAGCGCGGTGAGAGCGAGACCGCCGATCTTTCGCAAATAATTTCTTTTCATATTTCAACCTTCCTTGTTCTAAACCGCATTAACCGATGCGGTAGCGGCTAATTAACCGTGCATTTGTACGGCCATTTGGCCAGTACGTAACCAAATAAGTCTCCCGGTAGAGGCGCCTGCCGTAGCGAACGACGCGAGACCGAGTCACACTCCGACCGCGGTTGTAGCGGCGATCATACCGCCTGTTGTAGCGGCGATCGTACCGCCTGCCGTAACGATCGTATTGCCACTGAGATGCTGAACTCACAGCAACGGTGCTCTGGCTCGATACATCAGCCGGCTTCGCTTCCGCCGAAATCACAAAACCCATGGAGAGCAACGCGAGTGTAATGCCTAGTACTCTTTTCATTGTTTTCCCCTCTTTAACACAAAAAAGTGGTCGGGCTCTCCCGCGTCTTCCGGGAGAGCCCGACCTATCTTTAAGACACGCGAGGGGCGGGTTTGGTTACAAAAAATTAGCCCTCCATGGAGGCGTCGACTCAAACTGCATCACTACCCTAGGCCGCCGTGCTCCTCGATGAGGCGCATGGCAGGCTCGCTTACGAAGGTCTTCGCGTGAAACTGCCGGCCCCACCCGAGCGGTGTAACATCGCGATACTCGTACGTGTTCTCGACATCAAATCTTCCCGCGTACCCCGGGTGGAGCCGCTTGCGTAGTGAAGCGCGAACGTTTGGATTCGCGCCATGGTCGAGCAACAACTGCGTGAACGGCGCAACCTGTGGTTGGTGCGTGCGATTCATCCAATAATTCGGTTGCGACACCACGGTTGCGAAGAGTGCAGTGTGTCCGCCAAATCCTTGCGAATCTAGAGCGGCCTTCGCATCGGGATCCATTCCGCGCTCAAGCAACCAGCGCGCAATCTCTATCTCGTCGAAGTCGGCGCACATGTGCAACAAGGTTGTGCCTGAGAGTGGTGTCCCTTGCGTTGCGAGCACTTCGTCGTGACAACCCAACTCAGGAGGAAAGATCTCCTCGTGCGTGAAGGTTCGTTGGAGTAGTTGTGGATCGCGACGCAGATGCGCTTCGAGCAGATCGATGCGGCCACGATGCAGCGCCATCACAGGCGTGTCAGGCAACTCGAGTCCATGTTGTACGTACAGCTCGAGAATCTCATGCTTCGCTGCAGGCTTGCGGCTGTCGCTTTCAAGTACGACGTCTACCGGCGCTAGTCTCTTACCGTTCTGGTCCACAACCTGGGCACCGAGCTCGAGCATGAGTGCAGTACCGGAAGTACTCAGAGTGTAAGCTGGTCCATCGAGCGCTCTTTGAAGTGGAGGTGGTGAGCCCAGCATCTCGAGCAGCATTCGCGCAGTGCCGATCTTGCTCTGGAGCGTGGCGCGGTCGATAGCCGTTTCGAGATCGCGCGCGCCAAGTTCGTAGAGCATTTTGATAATGCGATCGCGGCCGAGATTTGCCGCGTAGGTCAGCGGTGGTCCCCAATTGCGGTTTCGAATACCTGCGTTCTCGTGCAGCAGCTTTGGATGCTTCTGCACCAGTTCACGTACGGCATCAACATCGTCGCGCCAGATCGCGTCGATGAGCTTGCACGATTGGACCAGGCGCGGCCAGCTTGAAGCGCCATAACTTCGAGCGAGCGCCAACTGCACGCCGGCAAGTTTTGCTTGCTCCGCATCCGATGCGAATTCGTGGAATTCAGCTAGTGCTGCTGGATCGCGGCGACGAATACTTCGCAGCAAGTCTTTTGCTTGATGCTTGAGTTGATCGAGGTCAGGACGGACGGGAAGTAGACGTGTGTGGTTGTTCTGATCAGACATACGAGCCTCCTCATTCTGTGCCCGTTGTCCGCTATTCGGGCGAAAGGAGGTTCGCGTTGGAACCTGGAGTCGCTAAGGCTAATCAGGTGGACTCAGTCCTGCCCGCGGACGGGTGGCGTCCTGTACGCCTCGGCGAGAATACTGCGGAGTATCGATCCGATCAAGACGTAGCGCGCGGGGAATGACGGCAGTTTGAACTCAAAACGGCGTCACTACTCGCGCAGGGGTTTTGTAGACACTGTAGCGGACTGTGGTTGCAAGCTCGTCAATTCATTGATCCGTTTTCGAACGGAGCGCGCGAGCATATCCACCTCACTCGCGCTGTAATTGGCCGCCCGAAATGCATCTTGTAACTGTCGATCGCTCAGACGCGATAGCAATCCGCCAATCCACTTCGCATCCTCAACGGTGATATCGCGCATCATATCGGAGTTCTTACCACTGTAGTCCAATCGCACAATATTCCCCTCGACGCCATCGATAAACTGATCATTTACGTAGTCGTTGGGTTCGTTGCGGCTTCCCTTGATGCTTTTAAAGAATGCCACCGGTGACTTCTGTCCGCCAGTCTTTCCAAAAGTTGTTCCGAGGTCACTGACAATGTAATGCAATTCGTTGCGATTGCCGTTTTGGACCACGAGTATTTTGTTATTCTCGTCTTTGAGATCCCAGTTTTCCAGCAGCGCCATTAGCACCTTGAGTCCCTGCAATTCACGCTTGCCGCTAAACGGATTGTCGGTCCAACGCCACTCGTCGAAACGGTCGACGTTTTCAGGTCTGGCCTCGAAGCGCACGTTTTCAAAAGTTCCTTTGCCTTCGATCGTCACACGAGGCGCGAGATAATTGATCTCCGTTACATAGCCCACCGCCCACACTAATCTGACCGCGGCAGTCTCGCTCTGCGCTTCTTTGCCAAGCTTTGCCACCCACACGCGACCCTTCGCATCCTTGACGCGATACTTTTTGGAGTAGCCGCCCTTTTCTTCTTTGATGAACGTGAGGCGGCTGAGATCCGGCTTCATCCTTTCACCGCCTGGTCCAAGCAGGAGATCTCGAGACTCAATATTGGCGGGCTCTCGCCAAAGGATCGACGGTGCGCCTTGAGGCAACTGTTTCTTTGGCTTTTGCTTTTCGTCCTGAGAATAAACAACAGTTGCACTGCTCACGAGGAGCACAATTGTAACTGCCAGTGTGTTTAGGATTTTTGATGATTGCGACATAACTCTCCCTCCGCGAGGCTTTTGCCTCAAAAGTCTAAAGCCACAAGGAAGCATAAAAAGCTCAAAAACCACAAATGTCTTTCTGCTATTTTTGTGCCTTTTGGCTTCTTTGTGGCAGATCATTTCTTTCTAATCTTTATGTCTCCCTGTCGCTCGCCGGGAACCACTTCCCAGCCGGTGGCCAGTTCCAGCGACCAGCCTTCTCCTTTCAATGGACGGGTGGAAAGGTCCGGCGGCGCCGGCACGCGAGCGCGGACGATGTGCCCGGTTTGAGCGCGTTCAAGCCATGCTCCATTGCTTACCGTTAGCACACCCCATTCGTCCACCAGACGCAATGTCGGATAGACAGTATTGCTTGCATCAATTCCGATCACATTATTAGGGTCATAGCTGTAATTCACATTCTTGGACAAAGGCAGTAGCAGTACAGGTCCGTCCAAAAACTTCTTTCTCGCATCTGCAATTTGCTGCTTCCTTCTCTGGTCCTGCTGAGTCTCAATCGCAACGATCTCCTCGCCTTCGTAACGCGATACAGCAGCACGCGCGGCTGCTTCCGATACCCGAACTGTAACTCCGTATCGCTGTTGTAAAAGCGCTCCGAGATCAGTCGAGGGCTTCACACTAACGCGCCACGGTTTGCCACTGAGATCGAGTAAAGCGCCGTATGCCGGTCCTGAAACGTACGCAAACGAGCGAGCAAACGTAGGATTGTTGCGCGCCTGGCGAAGGATGAGGTTTGCCCGCACCACCATTTCTCCCAGATCTGCCGAACTTAATTTCACGCCTGTGTATTCGCATAATCCTTCGTTGAGTTCCAGCGCGTTTTCATTGTTGGCGGAATCCGGGAACAGTGAGCGGCGATAGGCGCGGAAGAGCAGCGCGTCCGCGATCGCGGCTCCTCGCGTCGAGCCGGTCTGGCGTAATGCACGCTCCAATGCTCGCCACTCCATCTGTATCCAGATGCGACCATTAAGCGTATCAAGATGCGCATTCACCGCATCCCGCGCAGGTAATCCCAGTTTTTCTTGTAGCCGGTGGAAAGACTCATGTAGTAACAAGCGCTCCCTGGGCTGACGGAACTCGGAAACTGGCCACATCACCATTGTCCAATGGACGCCCGCCCAGTGCATCGCGGTGTTCGCCGGATTAATCTCGCGGGGAAGCGTGCCAACAAACACACCGTCTTGCGCCACTAGCTTATGTTCGAGATCTGCTTGATTCGCGACGACGTTCCCGGTGCGCGGATCAACAAACATAATCGGCCCATACAAGGCCACGCCCCAGGTCTTGCCGCCGTCACGATCAGAAGTCTGCTTGAGCTGTCGAAAATATTGTGTAGCGAGTTTGGTGTCGATGGCAGGCGATTGCGCTGCCGCAAACGTAACAAATAGGAGCCACAAAGAGGCACAAAAAGCACAAAAGGTTATGTTCGAATTTTTGTGACTTCTGTGCATCTCTGTGGCAATAACAATCTAACGCCGTGCTGCTTGCACCTTCGTACCATAACCAAACGACGGATAAAAGGTGCCTCGCCGCCGCGGCGTCAAATCAAGGAAATTCCAAATCGGACTCAACTCATCGACGCCACGCTCTTCCACGATCTATCGATGGAAACCAGGAAGAAAACGCTGCGGGTGAAACGAAACGGATATAGCACGAGGACTCACGACGCCTCAAGCCCGTTAGCCGAGACCACTGGGAGTCCAGCGACTTCGGTTACGGGCCGGACTTCGACGGTTCCGATTCTCGCCCCGGGAATTTGAGCTGCAATATCAATGGCTTCACTCACATCCTTCGCCTCGACGAGAAAGAAACCACCAATTTGTTCGCGCGTCTCGGCAAAAGGACCTTCAGTTACCAGCCTTTTGCCATCGCGAACACGAACGCAAGACGTCTGGGAGGTAGGATGAAGCGGAGCCGCATTAACATATTGACCGCTCGCGTAGAGCTGGTTCGCAAGCTGAACCGACTCTTGCAACATATCTTGCCGCTCGTGCTCGGGGCGTTGCGCAAAAGCGATTTCATCGTGATGAACCAGCAGTATGTATCTCATTTGACATTCACCTTCTATTTTCGATTGTTCATTGAATGGTCGAACGGCGACAGCATAATTCGACATATCGTTGTGCATTCCAGGCACAACGTTTTTTCGCGTTGAGTGAAACTAACCCGGACAAAGGTTAGTATCAAATTGCGGAGGGGGATCATATGACAGCAAATGATTATTACTGAAGAACTGGTCAGGCCGGATCAACGCGGTACTAATTAGACGGAGTACATGATTATGCGGGAAGAGCGAGAAGTAGCGGCGAATTACTTGCCACAGCTGAACGAAGCGGTCACGGAACTAATCACGCGCCCTACGACGCACAGTCTCATTGATACGCTTAAGCAACAACTGCAACAAACCCCGGAGCCGTTTGTGTGGTCCACCATCGAACCGCAATCTCTCACAGCGCCGCTTCCGGACAGCATAAGATCGAGCTGGATCTTTGTGCTTAAAAAAGACGTGCGGTCAGGCTGTCACTACCATCCAAACAGCATTCAACACATGGTGATGATTGAAGGTGAGGGTACATCTAAAGTGGGAACGATCTCACGTCAGATGAAACAGTTTGGCGACCCGGATTGCTCTCTGGAAGAAATTTGGTACGTCATTCCTGAAGGCGTGCCGCACGAGTTCTTTCCCGGGGGAAGAGACATGGTCGTTGTGTCGTTTCATACGTGCGACTCTGATGAACTAAAGGAAATAAGCTGCGACTCGGGAGCCGCACGCGAGTATGAACCGCGCTCATGGACTCGAGTCTGAGGCAGTGATCACAGGGTCAGGTAGCGACGAGGAGCAACATTTTGCGTGTCACCGTAGAGGAATTCGAGCGAATCCCACTCCGTTTGCATTCGTTGCTGGCTAATGTTCCCTTGCACGATCTTTGGGCGATTGATCGTCGCCGGCACTCGGCTTCACGATCGTGAATGGAAAGATCGTCGAGGTTGAATAATTGTTTACCGTCAGCGGCTCGAGCAACTCGACCTCGCGGTTCTCACTGATTAGAGTAAGTGTTATGAAGCAAACAACCGACGTTTTGATCATTGGTGCAGGGCCAACGGGACTCTCGCTTGCCTGTCAGTTGGTTAGGTACGGCATTGACTTCCTCATAATCGATAAGAAAGAAGGCGTCACTCCTTATTCAAAAGCGATTGGCGTTCATGCCCGTACGCTTGAGATCTACGAGCAAATTGATTTGGCGAAAAGAGCAGTCGAACAAGGCGCGGTCGCGGGAAAGGGGCGCCTAATCGTAGACGGAGAAGTGCGCGGTGAACTGGATTTCTCGAACATCGGGGAGGGCATGAGTCCCTATCCGTTTGTATTGATGCTCGAGCAAAGTAAAAACGAGCAACTTCTCTACGCGTATCTGCGAAGTCATGGGAAGGAAGTTCAATGGGAAACTGAGCTACAGGATTTCACGGCAACTGATTCTCTCGTCACCGCTCGAGTAAAAACTCCTGATGGTGAAACTCACACGATCGAAGCCCAATACCTTGCCGGTTGCGATGGTCCGAAAAGTCTGGTTCGACATACGCTCGGACTTGGGTTTGGCGGAAGCACTTTTGAGCGCATGTTTTATGTTGCGGACGCGCAGGTTGATTGGCGTTTCTCTCACGACGCGCTGCACATTTGTCTCGCGAAAGAGTCGTTCGCAGTTTTCTTTCCGCTGAAGGGTGAGAAGCGTTACCGCATTGTTGGAACATTTCCGGAGGAGTTCGCGAAAGACGATGGCGAGGTCCTGTATGAAGAGATTGAAACGCGAATCAAAGAGCTAACCAAACTCGAACTCGATATTCACGACGTTGAGTGGTTCTCAACCTACAAGGTACACACACGCCACGCCTCTGGATTTTCCGCCGGACGATGTTTTCTTGCTGGAGACTCGGCGCATATACACTCGCCGGCCGGTGCTCAGGGAATGAACACTGGAATTCAGGATGGTTACAACCTCGCCTGGAAAATAGCTTTAGTTCTGCGCGGAATCAGCGGTCCGAACTTATTGGAGACGTACAACGAAGAACGACTGGAAAACGCCAGGAATCTGCTGCGAACAACCGACCGCATGTTTCAACTTGCAGCCGGCGACGAATGGTGGATCGCTTTTATCCGCACAAACGTCTTCCCGTCTGTGGCCAACTATGTTCTAGGTCTCGACATGGTGAGGAATTTCGTTTTTCCACTACTCTCGCAGATCGGTATCAATTACCGGCACAGTTCGCTTAGCCGCCACGCCGGCGATGAAGATTTCACAGTCAAAGCAGGAGATCGGATGCCGTACTTTTTGCTGGATGGCAAGAGTGTGTATGACCGTTTGCGTGAACCGAGATTTCATTTGCTTGCTTTTTCAAACGAGCAAGGCGAGTTCGAAGAAGCCAACGTCGAAAAATACGCCGGACTGGTTGACTTCCATAAATTTCAACTCACGCGTGAAGTGACGGAAACACTCGGCACACATCGATCTTTCACCATTCTCTTGAGACCGGATAATTACATCGGGTTCATTACGGCCAAAGGTTCTGCAGTCGCGGCGGAAAGCTATCTCAGGGAAGTTGTTGGAGCGTCACCTTTGCTGCCGGCCGGTTGATTTGGTTGGGGTATCAGTGAGCACTAAGGAATTCCCAGTTGTTGGTCGTGAACCTTTGAGATTGGATTTGCTGAGTCTCGGCTACGCCGCCCGATGTGAGGCGAGGCTATGCCTCGCCGTCAGGTTCAATTAGCCTCGGGGCTGTGCCCCCTGGTCCGGCCTCTGGCCTTAAAGACTGGGGCAGAGCCCGGACCAGGGGCACAGCCCAACCTGATCACTCAAATCTAGACGGCGGGGCAGAGCCCCGCCTCACATCCGGCGGCGTAGCCGTAGCAACCGGCGGCGTAGGCGTAGTAACCGGCGGCGTAGCCGTAGCAACCGGCGGCGTAGCCGTAGCAACCGGCGGCGTAGCCGTAGCAACCGGCGGCGTAGGCGTAGCAACCAGCGGCGTAGGCGTAGCAACCGGCGGCGTAGCCGTAGTAACCGGCGGCGTAGCCGTATCAACCAGCGGCGTAGCCGTATGATCCGGCGGTACAGCCGTATCAGAAGTAAAAGCTCCGAACTCCATCAACGCTGACTGTCCGCTTGTTTCCTACGTTTGAAATAGTAGGCTGGGTCGGTTGGTGGTCCCGCTACGGCCACAAGCTCCCACCCGTTTGCGCCAAGCTTGTCAAGGTGCTGTTCTAAAACAAATGCCTCACGTCCGAACGGAGCATTTGGTTCCTTTCGCATCCGGGGTGAACTTGTCGCTGAAAAATTTGTCGTACTTGGACCAGCGACCGCCAGGTATTCCCATTGGTCAACAACTATCCTGTCGCTTCCGTTTCCTTCTTGTCCGACGGTCCTCACAACTGCAATAGAGATGACGGCAAGACTAAAAGCAACTACCACCATTGCTGCTCGTTTACGAATGTTCATACCGACCTCCCAATTTTCTTTTGTATGACGGAGTATACGTCGTGGGCGGCTTTGGAGTTGTGAAGAAGTCACGTTTAAATTGTCCACATGTCTCAGCTCTGGAATATAGACGATCAAGCCGCGCGGCTCGCGGAACTCACCAGTCAGGATCGCGATCTGAAGGAAGCTCCCCTGCGCCGCGATGTGCGGTCGCTTGGCCGTCTGCTTGGCGAAGTGCTCAAGGAGCAGGTTGGCGACAACTTATTTTCAGCGGTTGAAGAGCTGCGCGTGTTGTTGATCGAGCATCGAGAGTTGCATGCGCAACCAGGCCGCAACGAGCGACGCCTGATCGAACGTGCGGAGAGAATTGTCGGTCGCTTGGATGTTGCTGAAGCGCACCAGATGGCGAAAGCGTTCGCCATCTATTTCGAACTGACAAACCTCGCTGAAACAAATCATCGCAAACGTCGTCGACGCGCTGCCCAGACCTCGCCGGAGTTGCTCGCCCAACCTGGCTCATTTCTCGGAACTCTGCGCCGGATGCGTGCTGCCGGGATTACTCAACAGCAGGTACTTGAATGGCTGGCGAAGATTGAAGTCATACTCGTATTTACTGCTCATCCCACGGAAGTCGCACGGCGCACGGTGTTATTCAAGCGACAACGTATTGCTGCCGAACTCGAACAATTAGATCGCCTGCCCCTGACGCAGAGAGAATCAGAAGAACACGAGCAGGCGATCATTGCGGAGATAACGGCACTCTGGCAAACCGACGAAGTACGCCGCCGCCATCCAACAGTTTCCGACGAAATTAAGATGGGCCTCGATTACTATCCAAGTGTTTTGTTCGAGACTTTGCCTGCGTTTTATGAAGAGCTGGCCGACGATTTCCGCGAAGCGTATGGCATAGAGATACCGGCGAACGCATTGCCTCGAATGCTGCGGTTCGGTTCGTGGATCGGCGGCGATCGGGATGGCAATCCTTTGGTCACGCCCGAGTGCACGCGAGATGCGTTGCAGATAGCTCGCGACACGATTCTCAGCTACTACATCGAGCGAGTGAACGATCTGATTTGGCAGCTCAGTCCTTCGACGTATCAGGTTTCAGTCTCAATGCAACTCCAGGCCGCACTCAATTCTTATGCGGCGACTGTTTCGGCGCCTGAGCTCAATCCGGAAAGACATCCGCCACAAGAAGTCTACCGTCGTTTTCTGGATTACGTGTTGGCGCGTCTCGTCCTGGCGCGAGACGAACCGAACAACACGCATGCATACAAGAACGCCGCTGAGTTCCGCGAAGATCTAAACGTGGCGCGTCAAAGTCTCTCTGCAAATGGCGGCGAACGTATCGCGAGGTTTTTGTTCGATCCCCTGCTGCGCCAGGTGGATACTTTCGGCTTCCACTTACACACACTGGATGTTAGAGAGCATGCGAGCGTTCACAAACGCGCCTTGCTTGAGTTTTCGAATGTTGTCGCAGCGAACGAGGGGACTCTTTCACCGGAACCGTCGAAAGAAACCGCAAATCTGCTTGATTCACTGAAGATGGTCCGTGATTTAAAGCGCGACTATCCTCCCGAAGCAATTCGTAGTTACGTCATTAGCGGAGCACAGTCGGCCTCCGACGTCACGGCGCTGGTGTCGCTGGCCGAGTTAAACGGCGTACAGGTGGCCTCCACAAAAGGATCTGATCCGGGCGTGATGCCTGTGCCGCTCTTTGAATCGATTGAAGATTTGCGTAACTGCCCGGCCATCAGCCGGAATTTGTGGACCAACTCCGGCTACGCACGTTTGCTCGACTCGTGGGACCGGCGGCAGGAGGTGATGCTTGGGTACTCCGATTCAAACAAGGATGGCGGAATGCTCACCAGCACCTGGGAGATATTCAAGGCCCATCGCGCACTGCATCAGGTCGCTGCTGAATGCAACGTAAAGCTCACGTTGTTTCATGGACGAGGTGGAACGGTCGGTCGTGGTGGTGGACCAACCCATCACGCGATAATTGCGCAGCCGCGGGGCGCCTTCACGGGGCAGATAAAGATCACGGAACAAGGTGAAGTGATGAATTGGAAGTACTCGGATCGGGTACTAGCGGAAAGAAACCTCGAGCTGATGATTGCAGCGTCGCTGGAAGTGCTGTCTCGTCCGGGTAATGTCGAAGATTTAGACCAGGAGAGCGAAGCGGCCCTGGAGAAAATGTCTCAGGAAGCGTTTCAGTTCTATCGAGAAAAAATTGCCGAGGACGAAGAAGTACTGACCTACTTCGAGGAGGCCACTCCGGTTAAGGAACTGGAACATGTACGCATCGGTTCTCGGCCCACGCGACGAGGAGGTGCGCGAGGTGGTCTCAG
>JAICGZ010000028.1 GCA_025922875.1 Pyrinomonadaceae bacterium | reverse complement strand
TATTCACGCGGGTGAACCTGACGGTAAAGACGCGGGTTTCGCTTTACTTCGCGACATCGGCATCACTAAAACCGTCACCGGAATACTGAATAACGTAGTGCTGCTGTTCATCCCGATTTACAACACTGACGGTCATGAAAGACCCAGTCCGTTTAATCGCATCAATCAAAATGGTCCAGGCGAGATGGGTTGGCGCACCACGAGCACCTATCAAAATCTCAATCGCGATTACATGAAAGCCGACACGCCTGAAACGCGTGCCTGGCTTCGTCTATGGAATGAATGGCAACCGGATCTATTTATCGATTGCCACGTGACTGACGGTGCTGACTATCGCTGCAATATCACCTACCACCACGAACACCACGCCGGAGTTGATCCCGCGATCGTTGATTGGGAACGAGAGATCTTCGGAGGCAGAGTTGCACCTGCAACCGCGGCGGCCGGCAACGTGATCTCCTGGTATCTCGAGTTCATCGACAATCGCGACCTGACGTTAGGCACGCGAGACTTCAACGGTTCACCGCGCTTCTCGACCGGATTCGTTCCCGCCAGAAATCGTCCGGGTATCCTGATTGAAACGCACATGCTCAAAGATTACCGGTCGCGAGTAATCGGAACTTACGATTTCCTGCGTGCCGCATTGACGGAAGCCAACCGCGATCCTGAGCGCTTGCGCAGGCTCGGTCGTGAAGCGGATGAGCGCACAGTCGCCGCAGGTCACGATTACGATCCAAATCAACTCTATCCGCTCGATTTTGAACTGACCGAAGAAACGACTCCGTTTGAGTTGAAGGCGTTCGAGTATAGGACGGAGCACAGCGATGTCTCAGGAGATTTGCGAGTCATCTATGGTCGAGAGCCGCTGGACCTGACGGTGCCGATGTACCAGACATTCCGAGTGAAGAAGGCAGCAGCTCCGCCGCTTGATTACATTGTTCCATTTCAGTGGGGCGAGGTCATTGATGTTTTGAAAGCGCACGGTCTGGAGATGAAGACGTTGGCCGCCTCTGCGCCAATCGAAGTTGAGAGTTATCGTTTTACGAACGTGAGCTGGCCACCTGGTCCATTCGAAGGCCGCCTGATGCCTCGGTTCGATGTTGAGCGCATTTTGGAAACCAGAACATTTCCGGCGGGATCGGTCGTTGTGCCGCTTGCCCAGCGTGCGGGCAGAGTTATTCTGAACTTGCTGGAACCCGAAGCGCCCGACTCACTGGCGCGCTGGGGATTCTTCAATGCGGTTTTCGAGGAGAAAGAGTACGCCGAGCACTACGTACTCGAGACGCTTGCGCGCGAAATGATGGCTAACGATCCTGCCCTTGCAAAGGAGTTTGCCGATCTGCTTGCGAGCGACGAAGAATTCGCCGCCAGCCCCTCCGCGCGTTTGCGGTTCTTCTACAAGCGTTCGCCCTACTGGGATCCACGAATGAATGTGTATCCCGTAGGGCGAATCATTAGCGTTTTAGATCTACCACTTACCTGATATCAAAGACGCCCGACGTTTTCATTCCGAGTCGACGGATGTGTCGGGCGTCGAGCAGGGCAAACAGTGTGTAGTTTGCCTATACCACTGTCCGACGCCCACCGATGATGTTGATCAACAGCACCACCAGGGCCAATACGAGCAACAGATGAATGAATCCACCGATTGTGTAGCTACTTACCACGCCGAGTAACCACAGAACCAAGAGAATTACAAAAATCGTCCAAAGCATTTGTTTTCCTCCTTTTGTCTACCACGCCCAAATTTCGTTGGTACAAAAGCAATCGCTATGGGATTTAGCAACGACCATGCCGTTTCGGTAAATAGCGAGTTTTCCACGATTCAGCACCAAGGTGCGTACTAAAACACACCACCAATCTGCCATGGATGACACGAATAAAATACAAGCCGGACGGGAGGCGCTAAATTCAAAAAGAATTCGCTGCGGGAAAACCTTTTGTGCGTTCTGCGCTTCTCTGTAGGTTCGGAGATTTGAGGCAAAGGTTACAAATTTCACGAAGTTGTTCTGGACTTCACACATTGTTGGCTGTTAAAGTGGCACCAGCGTTCGTGCGACGCGCCGGAGTTTTAGAGTCCTGTCTCAGAATCTTCTCCTAACTCCTAAACCCGACTCTTTGTGCTTTAGATTTTGACGAACCGCCGGAGTGGATCTTCGCGCGGCCCCTTGGAGGTTATTTATGCCCACCCCCCCGCCGAAGGTATCGCTTCGCGCTCGCAGATTAGCGCTGGCGATCCTGGCAACGATCACTTTCTCTCTTTGCATTGCCGCCATCATCGTTACCTACCAACGGCAGCAGCCCCCTGTTCAGAAGATCAACTACTCGCAGCTCTACGGTTTCGCTGAAGCCGGTGGCGCAGTTGCGCTTCAGGTGGAAGGAGAGACGCTGACCGTGACCAGGGCTGACGGCTCGCTCGTGCAGGCGACTGTCACCGGAGAAGCCCCGCAGAATGAAGTGGTGCAGCTATTCCGGAAAAACAAGGTGCCGGTGGAGTTCAAGCCAATACAGCCGGGATTGTTAGCAAGCTTCATTAGCTGGGGATTGCCCGTATTGACGCTTGGCCTGATCGCGTTTGCGGGTTGGCGGATTTACGCGAGTATGAGCGGGCGTGGCTCGTTTGAGTTGGAAAACCACAATGGCAAGCAGGACGTGGGTTTCGATGACGTTGCCGGTGTTGACGAGGCGCGTGCGGAGTTAACTGAGACGATCGAGTTTCTACGCAATCCAGAGCGGTTCAGCCGCCTTGGTGGGCGTGTCCCGCGCGGTATCCTTCTTTACGGCCCTCCGGGCACAGGCAAGACGCTGCTTGCGCGCGCGGCTGCTAAGGAAGCCGGCGTGGCGTTTCTTGCCGCTTCAGGATCGAGCTTCCAGGAGAAGTTTGCCGGCTTGGGCGCTGCTCGCGTGCGGCATCTGTTTGCAAAGGGAAGAAAGCTTTCCCCCTGCATTATTTTCATCGACGAGATTGACGCACTTGGACGCCAGCGCGGGCGCGGCGGCGACTCAGCGTCTGCCGATCAGGATCAAACGCTCAACCAGTTGCTCGTCGAGATGGATGGATTCGATCAGTCGACGGCCGTAGTCGTTATCGCTTCAACCAACCGGCCCGACATCCTCGACAAGGCGCTCACACGACCGGGACGATTTGATCGTGAGATCGCGGTCAACCTCGCGGATGTGTCAGGTCGTGAAGCGATTTTGAAGGTTCACGCACGCAACCTCAAACTCGAATCAGGTCTCGACTTGCAATGGATCGCACGCGGCACTCCGGGTTTCTCCGGAGCAGAGCTCGCAAATCTCATGAACGAAGCCGCCATCGCGGCCACGCGTGATGACGCCGAAGCTGTTGAACGAAAACACATCGAGATTGCACGCGACCGCATCCTGATGGGCGCCGAGCGCCAGGGCTTCATGATGGATGAAGACGAGCGCTATGCGACCGCGGTTCACGAAGCGGGACACGTAGCAGTCGGCCTCGCCGTCGAGAATGGCGACCCGATTCACAAGGTGTCGATTCTGCCGCGCGGGCGTGCTTTGGGCGTGACGCAGTCGTTGCCCGAGCGCGACCGGTTCATGAAGAAGCGCGAATACCTGGAGGATCAGATTGCGCTGTTACTGGGTGGTCGTGCGGCCGAGCAGATATTGCTTTCGACCATGACAGCGGGCGCTTCAAACGACATCGAACGTGCGGTCGAGATTGCGCGACGAATGGTCAGTGAGTTTGGTATGAGCCGCCTAGGACCGATTCACCTGGGGCAGCCCGACCAGCAGCGCAGCCAAAGCCTGCTCGACAAGGTTGAGGAAGCGACGAACGAGTTGATCAATTCGCAGCTCGAGCGAGCATGTGCGATCGTGACCGCCGAGCAGGAATCGATTGGACGTCTGGTTGAGTTGTTGATGGAACGCGACACGCTCGACGCGGATGAGATTCTCGGCTGCTTCAAGCGGGAAGCCCGCGCTGCCTAGAAGATTAAACGCCTCCTTGGAGTGCACTTAGACCACCAGGTAGAGCGGGTTTTCCAGGATCTTTTTGAAAGTCTGCAAAAACTTCGCGCCGGTGGCGCCGTCGATGACGCGGTGATCGCACGACATCGTGACGCGCATTATTTGCCTGATCACGATTTCGGTATCACGCACAACCGGCTTAGCAGTCATTGCGCCTACCGCAAGTATCGCGCCCTCAGGCGGATTAATAACCGCGGTAAACTCATCAATTCCAAACATTCCCAAGTTACTGATCGAGAAGCTCGCACCCGTATACTCTTCCGGCTTGAGCTTTCTTGAACGTGCGCGATCGGCGAGTTCGCGTACCTCGGCTGCGATCTCGCTGAGCGACTTCTGATCCGCGGAACGAACCACTGGCGTGATCAGTCCATCCTGAATCGCTACCGCCACACCGATGTCGGCGTGTTCGTAATACCGGACAAACTTCTCCTGAAACGACGCATTGACTTCCGGGTGTTGCATCAATGCCGCTGCGGTAACCTTGATAATTATGTCGTTGATACTGATCTTGAGATCGGGATCGAGGGCATTGATGCCTTTTCGCATTTCAGCGGCGCGGTCCATCTCGATTTCGGTGGTGAGAAAGAAGTGCGGGACGGGACCGAGCGAGGTCACCAGGCGCTTCGCAATGACCCTTCGTATCTCACTCGCCGGCTCATCACGATAACCTGACGCGGCTGCTTGTTGGAATCGTCCAGGTTCGACAGCGCGTGGAAAACCCGGCGCAGCAGGTGCGGCCTTCGGTTGAGTCAGCGCGGCTTCAATGTCTTTCTTGATGATGCGCCCGCCGGGACCACTGCCCTGAAGTGATCGCAAATCCAGACCGGCTTCCGCCGCCATGCGTGCAGCAAGTGGCGAGACGAGGACTCGACCCGAATCAGACGCAGCGGCTTGCGGCTGGCGGCCATCGACATTGCTTGCGGCAGCGGCGGCTGCTTTTGCTTGCGGCTGAGGAGGCGCCGGCTGCTGCTCCTGCTTCGGTGGCGGCGGTTCCTCTTTCTTCTCTTCCTGTTTTGGCGGCGCGGCCGCGGGGGCTTCCGAAATCAAAGACGCGATGTCTTCATCAGCCTCGCCAATCACCGCGATTGTTTGGCCGAGCGGCGCCGATTGTCCTTCGTCAATAAGAATTTTGCGCAGGACCCCGTTTGCAAGTGCTTGCATTTCCATCGTCGCCTTGTCGGTGTCGATTTCGGCAAGCGGCTCGCCCATGGAGACCTTGTCACCTTCTTTTTTCAACCAACGCGAGATTTGTCCCTCCTCCATTGTTGGGGAGAGCTTCGGCATGATTACCTTCGTTGCCATTCAGTTCCTTTTCTGCCCAGAAAAGTTTCGCGCAAAGGTGCAAAGACGGCAAAGTTGAAAACCTGGCACCTTTGCGCCTTTGCGGGAAATATTATTATTAGAACATTAATCGAGATAAGCGACTTCGCGTACAGCAGCGACGATCCTGTTCACATCCGGTAAAGCAAGAGTCTCGAGGTTTTTCGCGTAAGGCATCGGCACGTCCGCTCCCGAAACGCGTTTCACCGGAGCATCGAGATGGTCGAACGCGCGTTCCATGATCTGCGCGCTGATCTCCGCATTCACTCCACAAATCGGATGCGACTCTTCAGCTACCACCAGACGATTCGTCTTCTTAACCGACTCGACGATCGTATCGATGTCGAGTGGCCGGATAGTCCGCGGATCGATCACTTCACACGAAACACCCTGCTGCTCGAGTGTCTCCGCTGCTTTGAGCGCGATTGGAACCATCAGCGATCGCGCCACGATCGTCACATCCGTTCCTTCTCGCTTGATGTCCGCCACACCCAAAGGAATCGTGAAGTCAGGATCGTCAGGAACCTCGCCCTTCTGCCCATACATTCTTTCCTGTTCGATGAAAATGACAGGATCGTCGTCGCGAATTGAAGACTTCAAAAGGCCTTTGGCATCAGCCGGAGTCGAGGGCATCACGACCTTCAGTCCCGGAAAGTATGCATACCACGACTCGAGTGCCTGAGAATGCTGAGACGAAACCTGAAACGCCGAGCCGCCTGGACCGCGAAACACGATCGGAATGTTGAACTGACCACCCGACATGTAAAGCATCTTCGCGGCGGAGTTGATGATCTGATCGGTGGCGAGGATCGAGAAGTTGAAAGTCATGAACTCGACGATCGGCCTGAGTCCAGCCATCGCTGCGCCAACTCCGAGTCCGGCGAAGCCGAGCTCAGTGATCGGCGTGTCGATAACTCTTTTGGGACCGAATTCGTTAAGCAGTCCTTTGGTGACTTTGTAGGCGCCGTCGTATTCGGCTACTTCCTCGCCCATTAAGAAAACTTTTTCGTCGCGGGCCAATTCTTCGCGCAGGGCCTGATTGAGTGCTTCGCGTATCGTGATTGTTGCCATAAAGAGAGTCTACTTCCGGCTGGGATCGATGGGATTGGCGTAAACGTTGGTGTAGAGTTCTTCCGGATCGGGGACAGGACTCTCTTCGGCAAAACGCAACGAGTCTTCAACCTCTTCACGCACTTTGCGATCAATCTCTTCTAGGGCCTTCTCATCGACGACCTTTTCTTCGAGCAAACTAGCGGAGAAGAGCTTGATCGGATCGCGTTCCTGATACTTCTCGATTTCGGCGCGCGTGCGATAGTTTCCCGGGTCCGACATCGAATGGCCCATGAAACGGTAAGTGCGAATCTCCAGTAGCGTCGGCAGGTAGTCTTTGCGAGCACGTTCCACCGCGCGCATCGTCGCTTCGCGAACGGCGAGCACGTCCATGCCATCGACAAACTCCGCGGCCATCTCATACGCGCAGGCTTTTTGTGCGATGTCGCGCAGAGACATTGCGCGGGCCAAGGATGTGCCCATGCCGTACTGGTTGTTTTCACAGATGTAGATGCACGGGAGCTTCCAAAGCTGGGCCATGTTCAGCGATTCATGGAATGCGCCCTGGTTGACTGCGGCTTCGCCGAAGAAACAGAGCGTCACTTGATCGGTCCCTTGATACTTCGAGGCGAAAGCTGTTCCTGTCGCGAGTGGAATCTGACCGCCAACGATCGCGTGACCGCCAAGAAAACCGAGTTCCTTGTCGAACATGTGCATCGAGCCGCCTTTGCCCCTGGAGCATCCAGTGACCTTGCCGAATAACTCAGCCATGATCGATCTCGCTGACATTCCTTTTGCCAGCGCCAGGCCGTGTTCGCGATAGCTTGCAAGGACGTAGTCGTCTTTTCGAAGGGCAGCGATCGCGCCAACGCCCACTGCTTCCTGGCCGATGTAGAGGTGACAAAACCCGCCGATCTTGCCGGCAACGTAAACTTCCGCCGACTTCTCTTCGAAGCGACGAATCAAGAGCATTTGCCGGTAGAGTTCGATCAGGTGATCGGGGCTAAGTCCAGCGAGCCGATCTTTCTGTTGTTCCTTTGCGGTGTCTCTTTCGCGTTTGAGTTGTTCTTGATCAACGTCTGTGGGTGCATCCATCACGCCGGCGCCGGTAGAGCTTTGTTGCTCTTCGGCTTTAGCGGCAGAAGGTGGCGCTGCTGTTTGTTTGCTCATGAAGGGACGGATTATAAGCGACGGCAGCCGCGCGGGCAAAAGAGCGCCTCCTTGGAGTGTGGCGGCCTGGCGCCGCCTTGGTCTCGATAACGCAAGATCGGAAACAAAGCGGCGCCAGGCCGCCGCACTCCAAGGAGGCGCTCAAATCTCTCAGGTCATCATGTCGATCGATTTGACGCCGGCTTGGGCGACGGTGAGAACGGTCTTGCGTGCGTTTTTGTCGCGCTGCATTCTGCGTGCGGCCGTGGTCAATAGTTCCTCGGTCGTTTCGCCGTCTTCGGGGAAGCAGGCGACGCCGAGACTCACACCCAAACCGACCATCGTCCCGGCGCGCACTGAAAACAGTTGATCTTCAACCGCATTTCGCATGCGCTCGCTGATTGACGCAGCCATCTTGCTCGACGCCATCGGCATGATCGCAACGAATTCATCGCCCGCGTAGCGCGTCAGAATGTCCATCTGCCGCAACTCGCGCCGCACTACTCCCGCAACACTCGCAAGCAAACGATCGCCGATTGAATGTCCATACTTGTCGTTGACGATCTTGAAATCGTCGACGTCCATACACACCACCGCGAGCGGCTCTTTGTTCATGCGCTGGCATTCGGCGATGCGCTGCTCGAGCATCATGTAGAAGCCGCGCGCGTTTGGCAGTTCAGTCAACGGATCGACGAGCGCGCTCTCGCGTGTCTTTTCGTAGGTCAAAGCGTTGTTGAGAGCGCTCGAAGCGTGCTGGCAAACTGACTCCAGTAAGCGCACGTGTTCGGTCGTGTATGAAGTGCGACTCTGCGAGTACAGCGCAATCGCTCCAAAAGCACCATCTTCACGTGTTAATGGCGACACGAGTACACCGCGAAAGCGTTTCACTACATCATCGGGAATGCCGGTTAGGTCCAATTCCGGCGAGGCGTTGCACATCGAACGGGAGTTAGCTATCACCCAGCCCGTGATGCCGTCGCCGATGTTGATCCGGCGCCGCTTGAACAACTCGATATTTTCACCTACCACGTGCGCCGCGATCGCTTTGCCGGATGGCTCGTCGACCAGGTAGATCACACAAGTGTCGAAAGGCACGATCGCACGCAATTTATTTGCGACCAGCGTCACCGTGTCGCTCAAATTCAGTGAAGATCCGATCGTCTGCGCGATTTCATGAAGAGCAAAAACTTCTCGCTGGGCGTTGCTTATGGATCGGAATCCGGTTGCTTCTTCGAAAGCGCCGAGGACGTCTGAAGCCAGGCCCGCATCGGGTTTGGTACTCGTTTCATTATCCGCTTCAGGCGTGGACGCGACTTGTTCCTGGATGTCTTGCGAGTCGATCATTCGATCGAACTCTTCGACGTGCGCGATGAACGTCTCGACAACCTTCGGATCGAAGGCAGTGCCGACCATGCTACGCAGCAGTGCAAGCGACTCTTCGCGTTTCATTCCTTTGCGGTAAGGCCGATCGCAACGTGTGGCGTCGTAGAAGTCAACGACGGAAATAATGCGCGCAACGAGTGGAATGGCTTCGCCCTTCAGTCCTTTGGGATAGCCGCTGCCGTCCCACTTTTCATGGTGATAGCGCACGATGTCTTCGACGGGATAAGGGAAGTTGACACGCTTGAGAATATCGCCACCAACAGTCGGATGGATCTTCATCTTCGCGAATTCTGCTTCGGTGAGTTTGCCGGGTTTGTTGAGAATGTATTCAGGCACTGCAAGCTTGCCGATGTCGTGAAGCAGAGCGCCCGCGTGAAGTGCGCGCAGCTCCGGTTCGGAGACGTTGAACAGCGTTCCCAACTCTGTCGCGTAGATCTGTGTGCGACGCACGTGGCCGTGGGTTGTTTGATCTTTCGCATCGATCGCGATGGCCAGCGATTCGATCGTGTTCATATGAATGCTGGCCATCTCTTCGGCATGACGCCGTCGCTCGGCCTCAGCATGTTTGATCTCTTCGAGACGTCGCTCATTGAAGCGATAGAGCAGGTAGATGAGGGTAGAGATCAGCAAACCCAAAGCAGCATAGGCAAGACTCTGATTCGAGACGGCATTCAGCATTGCTGGGGACCCCAATCCTTATAGTCTGGTACTGCGTCAGTTGTAAGGTAATTTAGCGTGCTTGGGATGGTGACAAACACTGTTTGGCACGGTGGTAAATATAGGCTTTCTGAGCAAAAGCGTCAAGAAATAGTTTCCCAGGATTTACAAGCTTAAACAGGATTTACATGTAAATGTTGTTCAATCGTGTAAATCCTGCCCAATCGCGAGTTGAGCGGCCAGGGCGGATGGCTCATTTACCGGCTGTTTGCACGTGTAATGTTCGCACACGTATGCGGTCGGCTGGCCGTTGAGCAATGGGCGGTTTTCGAGGAGTGGGATGGGCTGAGCGCCGTCGAAACCCGGAGCGACAACCTTATTTGGCAAGTACGTTCGCCAGGTCTCCTCGAGAAGGGGACGTATGTCCGCCGCGTTATTCCCGACGATCGCGACTTCTTTAGGCGTCGAGAGCAGGAAGTCAGCCGCGGAGAGTGCGTATCCGAACGCCGAAGGATAGCGGCGAATCGAGTCACTGACTTCACGAAGAGTCGCGGTCGCAATCTCGCGATAGTTTTCATCACCGGTAAGAATTGCAAGACGCAAGAGCACCATGGCGGCAACAGAATTCCCGGACGGCGTCGCGTTATCAAAGTAGTCTTTTGAACGCACGATCAGGTTTTCGTGACTCTTGCCGGTAAAGAAAAAGCCCTTGTTATCGTTGTCCCAAAATTCTTCGATCATCCGATCCGTCAATGCCCGCGCTTCTTCAAGCCAGCGATACTCGCCCGTAGTTTCAAACAAGGTGACGAGTCCCTCGATCAGAAACGCATAGTCTTCGAGATAGCCGTTGAACTTGGCAATGCCGCCTTTCCAAGTGCGAAGCGGGACCCCATGACGCCGCAAATTCGCAAGCACAAACTCCGCGTTTCGCCGGGCGGCGTCCGTGTAATCGGGCCGGTTTAGAATAACTCCAGCTTCAGCAAAACTCGCGAGCATCAGACCATTCCACGCGGTGAGTATTTTTTCATCGCGATCGGGTTTGATTCGAGACTCACGGAGTTCAAACAGTATGCGCTTGCTTTCGTTTAGCGATGCTGCCAGTTCGGAAACAGTAATGTTGTGTGCTACCGCAACGTCTTCAAGCGAGCGCGTTACATTCGGGATGTTTTTGCCTTCGAAGTTTCCTGACTCGGTGACGTTGTAGTAATCGCAGAACCGGGCAGCAGCAGTCTCGCCGAGGGCCGTTTGAATCTCTTTGATGTCCCAGACGAAAAACTTTCCTTCATGACCTTCCGAGTCAGCGTCCTGCGTCGAGTAAAAACCACCTGCGGGATCAGTCATCTCACGCAGAACGTAATCGAGAATGCCTTCGACCGTGTTGCGTGCGGATTGATTCTGGCTTAGTTGAAAGTAGTGAAGGTAGAGTCGCGAGAGCAGGGCATTGTCGTACAGCATCTTTTCGAAGTGAGGGACGAGCCACCTGGCATCGGTGGAGTAACGATGAAAGCCGCCGCCCAGTTGATCGTAGATGCCGCCGTTCGCCATTTTTTGACACGTATTGCCCACGATCTCGAGTACCTCGCGATTGCCGGTGCGAACGTATGTGCGAAGCAAAAACTCCAGCGTCATTGCGGGTGGAAATTTCGGCGCGCCGCCGAAACCGCCGTGTACCGGGTCGTAACTTCTGACGATGCTGGTATAAGCCCGATCAAGTAATTCGACTTCGATCGGATTATCGGAGCCGCTGGGTGCGCTGAGTCGCTGGAGCTCATTGACGAGCGACGCGCCTGTCTCGCGAATATCATCCTGCCGGTCTCGATATGCTTCAGCGACGCTGATCAAGACGCGAGGAAACCCCGGCATGTTGTAGCGGTCCTGAGGCGGATAGTATGTGCCGCCGTAAAAGGGAACTGCTTCGGGAGTGAGGAACACCGTCATGGGCCAACCGCCGTGATGAGTCATCATCTGCACGGCATTCATGTAGATCTGATCCAGATCGGGTCGCTCTTCACGATCGACTTTGATATTCACGAAGTACTCATTCATCAGTTCCGCGATCTGTTCGTCTTCAAACGATTCATGCGCCATCACGTGACACCAGTGACACGCCGAATAACCGATGCTGAGCAGGACGGGTTTGTTCTCGCGCCGCGCCTTTTCAAAGGCCTCCTCGCCCCACGGGTACCAATCGACTGGATTATGAGCATGTTGCAATAGATAAGGGCTGGTTTCGTGAATAAGATGGTTTGCCATAATCAAGAGATTACACAGATTACTCGTGTTGGAACAATCGCTGGAATCTGTGTAATCTGTGGCTATGGAACGTGAAACTTTAGAATTTGACGTTGTGTTTGTGGGCGCGGGTCCGGCCAATTTGAGTGGAGCGCTTCACCTCGCCCGACTCGTCAAACAACACAGCGAACTGGGCGACATCGAGATCGCGGTTATCGAAAAAGGCGCCGCCGTCGGAGCACACATCCTTTCCGGCTCGGTAATGGATCCGAAAGCGCTGCGCGAACTCATTCCCGACTTTGAAGAACAAGGCGCGCCGCTGGAGTCGCCAGTTACGGACGATGCCTTCCTGTACCTGACGCCGAAATTCGCTCTTCGTTCTCCGATTACACCACCGCCTCTCAAGAACCATGGCTACTACATCGTCTCACTGAATCGCTTGACGGCGTGGTTGGGTGAGAAGTGTGAAGAGGCGGGCGTGAATATTTTTCCAGAGTTTCCCGGCGCCGATCTGCTTTACGACGATGAAGACCGAGTGTTCGGCGTGCGCACTGGTGACAAGGGGATCGATAAGGAGGGTAAACGGAAGGCCAACTACGAACCGGGTGTCGACCTACACGCGAAGGTCACTGTGCTCGGTGAAGGACCGCGCGGCTCGCTGACGAAACAGCTCGTCGAGCGTCTGGGACTTGCCGAGGGTCGTGAGCCGCAAGTCTATAGCGTCGGTGTGAAAGAGTTATGGGAGTTGCCCGACGATCGTTATCCAACGGGCCGTGTCACACACACGTTAGGGTTTCCTTCTGACTCTTCGACGTATGGCGGCGGCTGGATTTACGGAATGCAGAATCGTGTGCTGAATATTGGTTACGTCACCGGGCTCGATTACAAGGACCCGTTGATCGATCCGCATGCCGAGTTTCAACGTTTCAAGACACACCCTTATATCGCTGGCTTGCTTAAAGACGGCAAAATGATTCGCTACGGAGCCAAGACAGTCACCGCCGGCGGATACTTCGCGATACCACGCATGTACGCTGATGGAGTGCTGTTGGCCGGTGACTGCGCAGGATTGCTGAATCCACAACGATTGAAGGGAATTCATTCCGCGATCAAGAGCGGAATGCTGGCGGCTGAAGTGATCCTCGAAGCTTTGCTCGCGAAAGACTATTCCGCGAAACAGTTGCAACGCTACGAACAGCTCGTGAACGAGAGTTGGATCATGCCGGAACTGCGCAAGGTGAGAAACTTTCACTCTGCCTTCAAACACGGTCGCTGGCCCGGGCTGATTAATTCGGGTCTGCAATTCATAACCGGTGGGCGCGCCTGGGGCATTTTCAATCGTGACCACGCGGTTCCGGGTCACGAAGAGATGAGGAAGCTTTCGTCGTACGGTTATCGCGGCGACAAGATCGAGCAGCGCTACACTGACTTACGTTTCGACGGCAAGTTGACTTTCAATAAAGTGACTGACGTTTACCACGCCGCGGTGGGCCATGACGAAGACCAGCCCGTGCACCTGCACGTGCTCGATACGAACATTTGCTCGACGCGTTGCGCGGAGGAGTACGGCAATCCATGCCAGCGGTTTTGTCCTGCGGCTGTTTACGAGATGGTTGAGGACGGTGGAAACGGGAACCGGCGTCTGCAGATAAACTTCACGAACTGCGTGCACTGCAAGACGTGCGACATCATGGATCCCTATCAGATCATCAACTGGGTCACACCGGAAGGCGGCGGTGGTCCAGACTACAAAGGAATGTAGCCACGGATTACACGGATTTTTTTCAGATCAGCGCAGATCTCTTTAAAAGATCCGTCTAATCCGTGTTCCCGTCTTCTTCTTTGATTTCAAAGTGCACGCGGCCGCGCATCACTTCCTCCAGCGCGATACGCGTGGGCTTGTGTTTTTGCGGATCGATCTCAATTCGGGGCTGTGCGCCGCGCTGTAGCTGTTTGCTGCGCTTCGCGGCGAGGATTATCAGACGGTATTTTGAATCAACTTCCTGCCCGGCACTTCCTTCCATTTCACCTTCAACTATCTCAGTCGTTGTAGCCACTCGGGTTGCTCCTTCTACCATGAATCTATGATTAATTACTCTTGTCCTGACATGAAATCTTTGATTACTTCGCGAACCAAACTTTCCTGTCGCATGCAGCGCGCTCGCTCGGCATAAATGATCGAGGCAAGCTGTTTAACTGCTTTCTCGATTTCATCGTTGATGATTACGTAATCGAAAGCGGAGTACTGCTTGAGCTCTTCCGGCGCATTACGTAAGCGAACTTCGAGTTCCTCCGGACTGTCTGTGCCCCTGGCCAGTAATCTTTGCCGCAGGACCTCCGGTGAAGGCGGCAGAATAAAGATGCTCACGGAATCCATCAGCAACTGCCGCACACTGGCCGCGCCCTGGACGTCGACTTCGACAATGATGTCCAGTCCCGCAGCCGTCTCTTCGGCGACCTGTCGCTTGGCAGTGCCGTAAAAATTCCCATGCACACAGGCCCATTCCAGAAACTCGCCCGCGGCGGTCATCTCATCGAAAATGTCTCGGCTGATGAAGAAATACTCGCGGCCATCGACCTCACCGAGACGTGGCGCGCGAGTCGTGTAGGAGACAGAATAGCTGAGATTCTCGACAACAGCCAGCACGTGCCGGATGATCGTGCCCTTGCCGCCGCCCGATGGTGAACTGACGACGAAGAGAGTTCCCCTCGACGTGTTGTTGTTAACTGGTCGTGCCAGTTGCAATTCCTTCACTCTACTCGACATTCTGAACCTGTTCGCGGAGTTTCTCGACTTCTGCTTTTATCGCCAGTCCCGCTTCCTTGATGATCAGATCGGTAGATTTCGACAGGGTCGTATTGGCTTCGCGATTGAGTTCCTGCAAAAGAAAATCGAGCATCTTCCCGGCCTCACCCGGTGCATCAAGCGCCTCCTGAAACTGTGAAAGATGACTGCGCAGCCGGACCATCTCCTCACTCACGTCACTGCGATCCGCGAGATAAGCAACTTCCTGCGCCAGTCTCACTGGATCTATCTCGACGACTTGCCCGCCGCGAGTGAGTAGTTCTCCAATACGTTTTTGCAGGCGCATGCGATACGCGTCCGCCAGGCCCGCGGCAGACGCTTCGATTACGGGCACCAGCGACTCAATCTTGCGGACGCGTTCGCGCAACTCTTGTTTGAGTGCTTCACCTTCCTGCTCGCGCATCTTCTCGAGTTCGTCGAGCGCCTGGTCCAAGGCTTGTTCGAGCGCGGTAGTCATTCTTTCGTCGATGCCGTTTCGAGCCGGTTGGATCGCGCCGGGAATTCTAGCGATGACGTTGATGTCGAGTTGTCCGGCAATGTCAAAATCCTGCTGTAGCTGCTTCAACGCACTGACGTAGCCGGCAATGAGCGGTCGATTGAGCTCGTAGGCGATCTGCGCCGCCCTTTCCATGCTGACGGTGACGTCGACGCGCCCGCGCGACAGCCGTGAAGTGATGCGCTTCTTGATGAGAGGTTCGAGTGCTGACAGCTCGGAGCCGACGCGGAGATGTATGTCCAGGAAGCGATTGTTTACGGTCTTGAGATCGACGGAGACAGAGAAATCGTCTCCCGCCACCATCCCTTTGCCGTAGCCTGTCATTGATTTCATGGTTCTAGAATTTTTTCTAATAGGTCCTATAGGACATATAGGTCATATAAGACCTATTCAGCTCAGTGCCACCAGTTCTTCCTCGTCCGCGAATTGAAGCTCGTAGAGCTTTCGATATTGTCCGCCCTGGGACAACAGTTCAGCATGCGTGCCCATTTCTATAATTCGCCCGGCTTCCATCACCACGATCACATCCGCGCGCCGCACGGTTGAGAGGCGGTGAGCGATGACGATTGTCGTTCGGTTCCGGACCAGGTTGCCGATTGCTCGTTGGACCAGACGTTCCGATTCAGCGTCGAGTGCCGACGTCGCCTCATCCAAAACCAGAACAGGGGCATTGACCAGGATTGCACGTGCGATAGCAAGCCGCTGGCGTTGACCGCCGGAAAGAAAGATGCCGCGCTCGCCGACAATCGTATCGTACCCATCGGGCAGTTCGCGAATGAAGTCGTGAGCAAAAGCAATCAATGCGGCCTCTTCAATCTCCGCATCGGTTGCTTCAGGTTTACCGTACGCTATGTTGTGGCGGACCGTATCGTTGAAAAGTACTGTCTCCTGAGTGACAAGTGCGATCTGCTTTCTCAGACTCGAAATCGTTACGTCTCGGATATCAGCGCCATCCCACAAAACCGCGCCTGAGCTCGGATCGTGAAAACGCGGCAGCAGCTTCGTCAAAGTAGACTTGCCACCGCCTGACTCGCCCACCAAAGCCACCATCGTGCCGGCTGGTATCTTCAAATTAACGTCGTGCAAAACGGAGCGAGTTTCGTTTGCATATCCAAATGAAACGTTCCGCAGTTCGATCTCTTTTTTCAGTATTGGCAGTTCTCGGGCGCCGGGCTTCTCCTTAATAGCTGCGTGCTCGTCCATTACTTCCCACACGTGATGCGCAGCAGCGAGTGCTTGCTCCATGCTGTTTTGCAGACGCGAGAGCTTGCGCATCGGGTCGTAGCTGCGAAATAGAAAGAAGAGGAACGTAACGAACTGGGCCGTGTTCATCCGGCCGGCGATGATCTCGCGCTGGCCAAAAAACAGCAGCAACACCACGAAGAGGATTCCGATCATTTCGATCGTCGGCGGTGAAGCGCCCGCGATACTCGCGCTCCGCAAGTTTGCTCGCACGATTCTCTTCGCCACATCGGTGAAACGTTCCGACTCTCGTTTCTCAGCCCGGTAAGCTTTGACGATACCCTGATTGGCAAGCGCTTCCTGGGCCGTGTCAGTCAGTTGTTTGCTCCCTTCGAAACTCTCGCGCGCAAGATTACGCAACGCTTTGCCAAACTTGGCCGTGAGCACAGCGATAACCGGAGCGATCGCTAACGAGCCGAGCGTGAGTCGCCAACTGTAAAAAAAGGACGCTGACAGAAACGCGATCAAGGTGAAGCTCTCACGCAGCATGTCTCGGATCGTGCTCGTTACAGCCGTTTCGATTGCGGCGGCACTGGATACGAGTCTCGATACGAGATAGTTGGTACGATGCCGTTCGAAGAACGTCGCGGACTGTGCCAGCAAGTGACTATAAAGATCCTGCCGCAGCTTCAAGACTGCCGACTGGCCAATGCGAGCCATCAAGTAAGTCGACAAGTACTCCGCAATCCCTTTTGCCAGGGTGAAAACAACCAGCAGGATTGAGATCATCTTCCAGGCTTCCAGGGGAGCCCGGGGGATTAAACGTTGCAGACCGAAAATCGTGGCGGTACGCTGCCCTTCGCCTTGAACAAAGGCCTGATCGAAGATTGGCACGATCAATCCGCCGATGGCGCTCTCGAGCAATCCGACGACAAGCATTGCCAGAGTGGCCAGTGTGAAGATTGGCCAGTGAGGTCGTAAATATCTTAACAGGCGGCGAAGATCACGCATCTCTGGTTGCGAAAATCTCTGATCAGTTGCTATAAGGAGGGTAGAAGACGGCCCCAAACCTAAAGGAAGAACTATACTTACCCCCCCTTATTTGCGTCAAGGCGGAGTGATTTACTCGATCTCTTTTGTCCCCTTGAATTCAGGCATTCAATTCTCGGGATGAGTCTGCGTCATTTTGGGTTATAATTTTGCCGCTATCTTTTGGTAAGCAGATCCCCTCCGACAGGATCAGACATTTGGCACAGCAAGCGACGACAAACAGCAAACATGCAGGTAAGCGTCTTCTGATCGCAGATGACGATACCGACATGAGACTTCTTCTAGCCGAGTACTTCCGCCGGCTCGGCTTTCAAGTTGACGAGCGCGAAAGCGGCATGGAGGCACTCGAGTCTGCGATCTCCGGACGATTTGATTGCTTCATCTTTGACGTATCGATGCCTGGAATGTCAGGTATTGAGTTGCTCAAACGCGTTCGCGATCGAGGCATTCAGACTCCGGCGCTCTTTTTGACTGCGCATGACGCGCTGTCGGATAAAGTCGCCGGGTTCGAAGCAGGCGCTGACGATTACCTGGCGAAGCCGTTCAGCCCACGAGAGCTCGAGTATCGCGTCGAGGCGTTGCTCCGGCGCGGCGGCGGAGCACCTGCACAGGAACCCGATGGCGAACGCATCGAAGTCGGCGATCTGGTGATCGATAAGCGGCGTCACGAAGTCATGCGCAACGGATATCGTGTTGATCTGACACCGCTCGAGTTTCAGATTCTCGAACTGCTCGCGTCTGAGCCAGGCCGTGCGTGGTCTCGCAACGCATTACTGGATCGAGTTTGGAGCACCGATTACGAGGGCTATCAGCGCAACATCGATCCGCACATCAATCGTTTGCGTAAGAAACTCGAGACCGATCCGAAGAATCCGCGCTACGTGTTAACAGTACGTGGCGTTGGTTACAAGCTCAACGAGATTCCCTGATCGCAATGTTGTGGTGGATTGGCGGAGGCCTGATATTTCTCTGGGTGATCCTGGGACTCTTCGCGCCGCGTGGGTGGATCCACCTACTGTTGCTCTCCGGAATCTGCGTCCTCATCGTGCAAATCGCGGCTTACCGTAAGACTAAATATCAGCGCCCGACATCAGGCAAGTGAGTCGCCCAAACCGATACTACCTTGACCTGCCTACTTCCTTCGGCAACAATGCGCCTGTTTGCGGCATCAAGAGCATTGTAAGCTCTAGCCCATCTTCCCAGAATTTAAGCCAGGAGTTGTTTCCCATGACTTTTAGACGTATTGGTCGACATCTCGTTTTTGCGCTCAGCATTTGTTTAGTGTTTGTGTCTGTTGCAATTGCACAACGAGACGCAGAACGCAAAACCGTGGCGATTACCTATCCTTTGGATGAAACAGTGACGGTTAAATTTCGCGGGACGACTACGTTGCCACGTTTGAAGGGCGAGGCGAAAGTGAAACGCGCCGGCCGCCGCGGCACACGGGTCGAGTTGAGCATCGACGATCTGCCACGCGCCTCCGAGCTGGGTGGGATCTACACAACTTACGTTCTTTGGGCCATCTCACCCGAGGGGCAGGTGGACAATCTCGGTGAGATCAAGCGAAGCGGCAGTTCGTTCGTAAACTCGAAGCTCGATGTCACCACACCACTTCAGACATTCGCGTTAATTCTTACTGCTGAGCCGCATTTCTTGATGAAGGTACCGAGCCGCATGGTCATCATGGAAAATCTTCCGCCGCAGCGACCGAATGGCAGCCAGGTTGAAACTGTCGACGTTCGTTACATCGGAAACTCGAGTGATTACTTTCGCGACGCGCGTGTTCCTGAGGTAGCCGATCGAGATTATCGCCAGACTCCTGTGTCATTGCTTGGCGCTCGACAAGCCGTGAACCTGGCGAAGTATGCCGGAGCAGCAGAGGATGCGCCGAATGAATTGCAAGCTGCCGAGGAGCACCTGCAGGCAGCAGAGAAGGCGTGGCGCTTGGATCAGCCGACCGCGGAAATTGACCTGGAAGCACGCAGAGCAACCGCATCAGGTGCACATGCTGAAGAGGTTGCGATGGTCCGTCGCGCTGCGCGCCGCAATCGCGAAGAGATTCGCCGGCGCGATGAAGCGGTGCGAAGTGCGGAGAAGACCGCTGAAGCTTCGCAGCGAGAAGTCGCACAACTTCGTGCGGCGCTGGAAAGGGAGCAACGCGCGCGTGAGTTGGCTGAAAGAGATCTCGGCACAGCGAACGATCAGTTGCGTGAGAAGCGCGTGGAGATCGCTCAGTTACGCGACGAGATCCAGGTGTTGCGTTCAGACAGTGAGAGCGCAAAGCTCAAGCTCGCGCGCCTCGAGGGCGAGAAGCAGGCTGAGACGGCGCGCATCGAAGCCGAGCGGCGTGCCGCCGAGAGGCGAAGTGCCGAAGCGAATTTGAAAGAAACGCTCGCGAAATATGGAACGCTCAAAGAGACAGCGACGGGATTTCGCCTGGTGCTGCCGGAAACGATCTGGACCAATGCACGCGCGGCGAAATTGTCAACCGCATCTGCTGCCAAGCTCGAACCATTGGCTGCTTTGTTGGCCAGTAACCCGGATTACCAGATCCTGATCGAAGCTTACACCGACAACAAAGGCAACGAAGTCACGCTCCAGCAGTTGACGCAGGAGCGAGCTCGCGTTTTGTCAGATCGTTTTCAGTCAGCCGGTGTCGATCCAATGCGAATTCAGGCCAACGGGATGGGCGCCTCAAACCCACTGGCGCCGAACACTACCGCTGCAGGGCAAAGAAAGAATCGTCGCGTTGAGATAACTTTTACGTCGCCGCGAAACACCGCGGCGAACTAGGGCGCTTCGTACTTAACAAATCTTTCCCGCAAAGGCGCAAAGGTGCAAAGAAGCAAACTCTTTTCTTTGCACCTTTGCGCCTTTGCGGGAAACCAGTGTTTTGGCTACCCTCGGACTGATGTCCCCACTCGATCCGCTCGAAATACTTCAGGTCATCGGCTATAGCATCGGCGCGTTACTACCGCTTTGGATGCTATTCCAGCTTGTCACTCACCGCAGCAAGCTGACCAGCATCGAGCGAATACTTGCCGCGCTCGCGCTCACGATGGGCGGGTGGCACACCAGTAACCTGGTGGTCACTCTTCACAGTCTTTTCGACCTCGGCTTCGACACCTGGACCACTCTTCTGCGAGTAGCCGACACGGTCGCAGTTGTCAGTATCACCTTCGCATACTCATTTCTGCTTCACGTTCACCTTCACCTGTGGGCCAACGCGCAGGGCCGCCCGCTGACACGAAGCGAACGGGTGCGCGTTTATCTCTGTTACGTCCCGACCGTCTTTCTTCTCATAGCCGTACCGCAACTCTGGTCTGGCGACTACGCGCCGATGTTCACGAAGCTGTCGTTCTTCGTGATCCCGTTTGCATTCTGGATTGCGTACGTGCTCGGGCTGATTGCATTGACCGAGTTGCTGATCGCCAGGAAGAGCAACAACCCGAGTGAGACGAGAATCATGCGCACGCTGGCCGCGTCGTTTATCGGCATCGGCGTCGTTATCTTCGCGGCGCTCGCCGCGGGTGTGGGTGAGGGAACGATCGCCGGAGAGTACCTGAAGACGATCGCCAATCTCGGTTCGCTGCTCCCGTCAGTGTTGCTGGCCTACTACATCTACCGTTATCGCTACCTCGAGATCATCATCGAAGAGAGTTTGATTGTAGTCACTTTCGCGACGGTAGTGCTGACGGTCTACGTATTCGGCATACGCACAATCGGCGACTGGATGACGCAGCGATACGGTATCAGGCCAGGACTGGTCGAGGCGCTGCTTATTCTCGCGCTGGCACTGCTGGCCGCGCCGTTGCGAGGTTGGCTGGCCCAACGCTTTCACAAACTGTTTGAGCGCGAAGCCGCGCTTTACAAGGAGATTGTTGCTCGCATCGGATCTTACGCCGGGCAGTACAAGGATCTCTCCGATCTTTTGCACTTTGTCGAAGAACGCACGACGGGCGCACTCGGTTTGCGCCGGCTCAAGATCTTCGCCGGTGAATCCGAGCCCTGGGTAAATTCAGTACTTGAAAAATCCAGAGAGAACGATTGGCAGCCTGTCGAAGACGATCCACTGCTGACGGATCAGGGTTTCAAGCTGGCCTATCCGTTGCGGCGAGAAGATAACGTTGAAGGCTTATTGGCACTGGACGCTGCGTCGGCGAGTCTCACCCCCGATGTGCGTTCAATCCTCGGTCTGCTCGCGGATCAGATCGCGCTCGCGATCGACGACTCGCGACTGCTGGAAGAAAACTTGCGATTGGAACGAGAACTCGCCGAACGAGAACGTTTGGCTGCGCTCGGACGCATGGCCGCAACTGTCGCGCACGAGATCAAGAACCCGCTGTCGGCGATAAAGTCGATCGCGCAAGTGATGCGTGAAGATGAAAGTCTTCGCAATGAATACGAACGCGATCTCGGTTTGATCGTTGGTGAAACCGATCGACTCAGTCAAAGCGTGACGCAGTTGCTTAGTTTCGCGAGGAAGGAGAGTTCGGCGAGCCAACCGTCGAGCGTCGATGAGTTGCTGCGATCGGTCGTGGATCTCTTTCGAGCGAACGCGAGGGAGCAGGGGATTGTTCTCGACTGCGAGGTAAGAGTCGAGGCCGAGCTTGCCGGAAAATCTGTTTCCGCGCTGCGTGATGCGTTGTCGAATTTGTTGCTCAACGCGTTACAGGCAACGCCGCAGGGCGGCAGAGTTGAGTTGATTGCCGCGGCGTCGAATGGGGATCTGTTGATCAGTGTGCAGGACAGTGGTTCAGGTGTGCCGGCTGACCTTCGTGAGCGGATCTGGGAACCATTCTTCACCACGAGACAACGCGGCACGGGTTTGGGGTTGGCGATCGTTCGTAAGCGAGTTCAGGAAGTTGGCGGAACCGCCTCACTCGAATCTTCCAATGGCCGCGGCGCGTTGTTTCAACTGCGTGTTCCGCTGTAAGAATTTCGCGCAAAGGCGCAAAGGAGGCGCAAAGGCGCAAAGAAGAAAGCGCGAGCACTCTTCTTTGAGTCTTCCTCTGCGGCTTTGCGTCTTTGCGGGAACTTTCTTCGCGAGCCTGCGTGTTGGCTGTGACCTTGCCCACGCGACTCTTGATCGAAGGAGACCCTTGCATGAAGAACCGAAGATATTGGAACGCGATGTTGCTCGCGCTGTGCGCCGCGTTATGCCTGATGACCGGCAGCTCGAGTGTTCAAGCTCAGGCCGACAACACACCCCAGACAGCCACCAAAGAAGATGAGACAAACCTCGATACACAACTCTACCTGATCGTCGGTACCAACCAGGACATCGCTGAATCGAAACTGCCTGCACAACTTGATCCCGTCATCAAACAGATGCGCGCAACGTTGCCGTTCAAAAACTACCGGCTTGCGGCCACGTTGATCAATCGCGTGAAGAACGAGGGCCGTTTGGATCTAAGTTGGATCGGTGGTCCATTTGCATTGCCATCAGGGGCAGCGACAGCATCGACGCCCAGCTTTAGCCAGTTCAAGGTGCGACAAGTACGTCTTGTGCAAACCACTGACGGGCAGTTTGTTCAAATGCAGGGATTCAACTTCGGTGCACGCTTTCCTATTCAAACCATCGGCGCAATTGCGGCGAACGGGGCTATCGCCCCGGCCTTCAACTACGAAAGCACAGGCCTGGCCACTGACATCAGCATGCGTGAATCCGAACCAGTGATCGTCGGCACCCTCAACGTCGGTCCCTCAGGTGATGCAATCATCCTCGTCGTCTCCGCGAAACGCACTCAGAAATAGCCACGGATTCTGTGGCACGCGACGCGCTAGGAGTTTAGGGCCACACGGCCCTAAACTACTCTGGAAGTGAGAAAAGACGCGTTGCGATTGATGATTGTTGACGACGAGGAAGCCGCCCGTTACGGCATGCGGCGAGCCCTCACGACTTTTGGCTACAACATCTCTGAAGCCGGCTCAGCCGAGGCTGCCCGGGCGCTGCTGAAACAGCACGAGCCCGACCTCTTGCTCCTCGATGTAAATCTTCCCGGCATGAGCGGCCTCGATTTCCTGCGTGAACTCAAAACCTCCAACGGCAACGGACCGCTCGTGATCATCGTCACCGCGCATGGCTCCGAAAGGATGGCGGTTGAAGCCGTCAAAGCCGGCGCTTACGATTATCTTTCCAAGCCATTTGAACTCGACGATCTGCGGCTTGTCGTCAAGAACGCGGCCGAAACAGTCCAACTCAGGCGCGAAAATTATTCGTTGCGCCGTCGCATCGAGGTTGAGCGCTCTCAACGAGGCGCGCTTATCGGAAACTCGGAGGCGATGCAGAAGGTGCGATCCATGATCGACAAAGTCGCCGAGACAGATGCGACCGTCCTGGTCCGTGGAGAATCTGGAACGGGAAAGGAGTTGGTCGCGCGGGAGATTCACGAGCGCAACAGCGTGCGGCGCAATGCGTCCTTTGTCGCAGTCAACTGCGCGGCGCTGCCTTCCGAGTTAATCGAGTCGGAATTGTTTGGACATGAAAAGGGCGCTTTTACAGGGGCCGCAGCGCGCCGGGAAGGGAAGTTTGAGCAGGCGCACGGCGGCACGTTGTTCCTCGATGAGATTGGCGACATGAGCTCCAACGTGCAGGCGAAGTTGCTTCGAGCGCTCGAAGAGAGGCGAATCGAGCGACTCGGCGCAAACGAGTCGATCCCGGTTGATGTGCGCATTGTGAGTGCGACGCATCGACCGCTCGAACAGGAGATCACGAACGGTAATTTTCGCGCTGATCTGTTTTACCGGTTGCGTGTGGTTACCGTCGATATCGCTCCACTTCGCGAGCGCCGCGAGGACATTCCGCTTTTAGCTGACACGTTTCTGCGAATGGCTGCGGAACGCTATGAATTGCCGCAACGAGCGCTCAGCCAGTCGACTCTGAAGCGCCTCCTTGAATACAACTGGCCGGGAAATGTGCGCGAACTCAAAAACACGATTGACCGCGCGGTGATCATGGCTGAAGGCGACGAAGTGACGCCAAAGGATTTGCCCGATGAGATCACTGCGGGCATGTCGAAGAGCACCATCGTTGAGGGCGGAGATTCAGAGCTGGATGGATTGAAGGTGCCGTTCACGGCCGATTTTCGTGAAGACAGGCGCGAGTTTGAACGTCGTTACATTACCCGCTGCCTGGAACACACACAGGGAAACGTCACGCGCGCGGCCGAGATCCTGGACATGCACCGGCAGTCGCTGCAACACAAATTGCGACAACTCGGCCTGGGTCGTCGCTATGTTTCTGTGACCGGAGACGCGCAGGATAATCCAGACAGTTGATAGAAAAATATGAAGGCACGACTCGACGCGATTATCAAACGCGAACAGGCGGAATACCTGGACCAACTACTGCCGGCAAGCGATCCTTTGCTGGCGGAGATGGAAGCATATGCTGCTGAGCACAACGTACCGATCGCTGATCGTGAAGTCGCGCGCTTTATCGAGATAACGGCTTCAGCAACCGGAGCTCGCGAAGCATTAGAGATCGGAATGGCGATCGGTTACTCGGTGGTCCATCTCGCACGCGGCATGGGCCGGCAGGGTTTGATCGTGACGATCGAGCCGAGTGAAGAGATGATTCGTGCGGCCTCCGATTATCTCGAGCGCGGCGGAGTGATGAATCGCGTAAGGATCGAAAGAGGTAAAGCATTGGAAGTGATGCCACACCTCACGGAAACATTCGATCTGTTATTCATCGACGCCGTTAAGGAAGAATACAAACAGTATCTCGATCTGGGTCTGCAACGTTTGCGCGCCGGCGGTGTGGTAATCGTTGACAATTTGTTATGGGGCGGCAGGGTTGCAGGCGGCGATACTGAAACTTCCACGGTGGCGTTACGAGAATTTAATCAATACTTCATCAACCATCCTCAATTGCATGCCGTAGTGTTGCCGGTCGGTGATGGCCTCGGCTACGCAGTCAAGCTGTAGAGAAGTTTGGTAGTGCGTCAGCTTGAAAACTGACAATTACGCCGATAACGCTTTCAGCGTTGCTTAACCCTTTCAGGGTTGACCACAGCAGGAATGGCTATCCCCAGGGTTGTCGCAAAGCCTCCAACCCTTGGGCTGAAATTAGCGAACGCCTTCGGCGTATTCATCCCAAATTCCAACTGACGCACTATTAAAAGTTTTCATGCCGGAAGTAAACTCTGCACCCTTTCCGTTTTTGCGCGAAACTCTTTCTTGATCAAAGCTTCTTTCGCGTGATAACTTCCAAGCGTCTCTTCCTTTGCGAGTCTCCTCGTAACTCGCGCTGATTTTAAAGCTATTGCCTTGCTAGTGGAGGTTCCGATGAGCAGTGGCAAGTGTAGACAGATCGTTGGGTTGATTTTGCTGGCGTCGTTAGCCTGCACCACTCTGTCGTGCTCCGTGGTTTCCAGTAATGAACTTTATTTTGGTAACCCCGTTCCTCCTAAACGAAACATCCTTCGCTACGTTTCCGGAGACGAGCCGGCATCACTAGACCCCGCCATCAGTGACGGCCAACCAGAAGCACGACTTTACATGGCGCTGTACGAAGGTCTGGTTGAATACGACGCCAAGACGCTGGCTCCTCGACCAGCCCTGGCTGAACGCTGGCACATTAATAACGATTCATCCGAGTTTACTTTTCACCTGCGACGCAATGGGCGTTGGTCCAATGGTGATCCGATCGACGCAAACGACTTTGTTTATAGTTTTCGACGGGCTCTGGCCAAAGAGACAGCTTCTCACAATGTTTCTCAGACTCTATATCTGAAATACGCGCAGGCCTATAACGAACAACAGGTGTTCGTGCGCGATCCAAAAACAGGTCAGTTCCTCCTCGCCAGAGATTTCAACGAGAGTCTTCCCCCAGACCCGCTCAGCGGTACGCCAATTGACGAGGCAAAACCTGAATACCTTCCCGATGCAAACGAGCCCCATTCAGATCCCGATACTGCCTTCCATCGACAGATGCATAGTCCGATGCGACTGACGTTGCCAGGTACTGAAAAGGCAAGGACAAAGCTTCTGGATGCCGCTCCAAAACTGAAAGCCGCAGTCGCAGGCAAAGAGCTGGTGCCGGTAAAGGCCGAGGATCTCGGCGTCGAAGCTGTTGATAACTACACGTTGCGAATCTCATTACACCAGTCGGGTCCATTCTTTTTAGGACTCCTGGCCCACCAGGTTTTCCGTATCGTGCCGCGCAAGGTCGTGGAGAAATATGGAGCCGCCTGGACGCAGCCGGACCATATTGTCACCTGTGGTCCATTCAAGCTTAAGACATGGATACCTTACGACAAGCTGGTGCTCGAGCGCGATCCGATGTATTGGGACGCAGCGACGGTCAAGCTCGACGAGCTCCACTTCTATCCGATAATCGACAATCACACTGTGATGAATATGTACAAAGTCGGAGAGCTTGACGCCGTCTACAATCACGCGGTGCCAAATCCCTGGCTGCACGTGTTGAAAGATAAGAAGGACTACATGGATGCGGTCGAAGCGGCCATCGACTATTTGGTCATGAATACCACCAGGCCTCCCCTGAACGATGTCAGGGTGAGAAAGGCGTTCAACCTCTCGATCGACAAGAAGGCCTACGCGGCCTGGCGACAGATTGTAAAACCTCTGACGGCGTTTACTCCTGAAGGAATCTTCGCCGGTTATCCTCAGCCCAAAGGTCCCGCGTTCGATCCTCCAGCAGCGCGCAGGTTACTTGGTGAGGCTGGTTATCCCGTAAACCAAAATGCCGACGGCAGTTTTTCCTGTCCGACGTTTCCCGTAGCCGAGGTCGAGTTTATCTACAACACGCAGGGAGCAAACCGGTCCGTGGCCGAATGGATGCAGGCGCAGTGGAAACAGAACCTGGGAATTACCGTACCCTTGCGAAATATGGAGTGGAAGACGTACCTGGAGCAACGGTCCAAGCTTCAATATAAAGGGTTTTCTCGCGGTGCCTGGGGCGCGGATTACATGGACCCGTTCACATTTCTGAGTCTCTTCTACATCGGAGGCAGGAGTGATACGGGTTGGTTGGATCCGAAGTACATCGCCATGCTCGACGAAGCTAATCGCACTCTCGACCATAAGAAGCGTTACGAGTTGCTGGCTAAGGCGGAAGCGTACATGCTCGATCAGCAACCAATTATTCCCATTGATACGGCTTCTGTTAACTGGCTCAAGAAGCCATACGTGAAGGGCATGTATCCAAATGCTGCTTCGTTGTTTCCCTGGAAATATGTTTACATCGAACGCGATCAGTCCAAGTGGGATTTTGGCACACCGAGTTTAGCCGCGGACTGACACACGGATTCACGCCGATCAACTGATGCTTCGCTTCATCGTTAGACGCTTGCTTATCACGATCCCGACGATCCTGGTCGTGATTACTCTCACCTGGGGCTTGATCAAACTGGCGCCCGGAAACTTTTATTCCGGCGAAAGGCCTTTATCTGCAGCAGTCGAAAACAACATTCGCGAGAAGTACGGCCTCGATAAACCCTGGTACCAACAATACGGCAAGACGATGTGGAGTATTATCGGGCGTCTCGACTTTGGTACTTCTCTCAGGTACGAAGGCCAGTCGGTAAACAGCATCATTCGCCGTTCCTTGCCGGTATCCGCCACTATCGGAATTCTTGCTTACGCACTCGCACTTGTTGTTGGCATCACCGTCGGATCCATCGCCGCACTGAAACAGAACTCGAAATGGGACTATGCGTCGATGGCGGTCGCAATGCTGGGTATTTCAGTGCCGAACTTTGTCCTCGGTCCGATCCTGGTGCTCATCTTTTCTTTGACTTTGTACTGGGTGCCGCCTTCTCGTTGGAATGGATTTCCGAGTCGAAACCTGATTCTGCCGGTCCTTACTTTGTCGGTGGTCTACATGGCGTACATCGCGCGACTAACGCGCGCAGGCATGCTCGAAGTACTGGGCTCTGACTACATCCGCACCGCGCGCGCGAAGGGTTTGAGCGAGAAGGACGTCGTTATCCGTCATGCGTTGCGCGGCGGATTGATGCCGGTGATTTCTTACACTGGACCAGCGTTGGCTTTTCTACTGACCGGCACCGTGGTAGTGGAAAGGATTTTCGCGCTGCCGGGTTTGGGAAACTATTTCATCCAGGCCTCACTCAATCGCGACGAGCCACTGATCATCGGAATCGTGGCGTTCATCGCAATCACGCTGCTGTTGATGAATCTGCTGGTTGATATCGCTTACGCGTTTCTCGATCCGCGTGTGAGGTATCAGTAAACAATGACGACAGAGAAAAAGACCGAGCCAGACGAACTGATCCACATTCCTCCGGAGATGGCGATCGCGGAAGCCGACGTGCGATCGGAGGAAGCGGGAGAGTTTGTTCGCGGCTCTTCATTGTGGCGAGACGCATGGCGCCGTCTGCTGAAGAACAAGCTGGCAGTGTTTGGCCTGGTCTTCGTTATCATCATAACCGTTGCTTCCATCGTTGGACCAACACTAATCAAACGGACCTTCGGATTTACACCTGACTACATTCCCTCACACGATCTCAGGCTAACCAAATCGTTTCCTCCTTTCACCGGTCCCGACGGCGAGTTCTCCTGGGCGCATCCGATGGGGACGGACAACGCCGGCCGCGATCAACTTGCGCGCGTGCTTCAGGGCGGACAGATTTCGCTGTTTGTAGGAATCATCGCGACGCTGGTGTCGTTGCTGATCGGCGTCACTTACGGCGCGATTGCCGGATATTTTGGAGGCCGTCTTGATGACGTGATGATGCGCATTGTCGATGTGCTCTACTCACTGCCTTACATAATTCTGGTCATCGTGCTGCTTTCCATGTTTCGCAGCCAAACGCCGCGCGGTCAATTGATCCTGCTCTTCGTCGCGCTCGGCTCGGTTTCATGGTTGACGATGGCGCGGATAGTGCGCGGTCAGGTGTTGTCGCTGAAGAACCAGGAATTTGTGCTGGCCGCGCGAGCCACGGGAGTTTCCGGACCGCGCATTATCTTTCGCCATCTGGTGCCGAACACGTTAGGTCCGGTTATCGTGTATGCCACTCTAACGATTCCGCAGATCATGTTGACTGAAGCCTTTCTTTCGTTTCTCGGTTTTGGTGTTCAGGCGCCGCTGGCGTCCTGGGGCAGCCTGGCAACTGAGGGAATCGCGAACATCAGCGTCTTCCCGTGGCAACTGATCTGTCCCGGGGTGACGATGGCGCTGACGCTCTTCTCGCTGAATTTCCTGGGTGATGGATTGCGCGATGCGCTGGATCCGCAGATGCGAACAGTATGAAAGTCATTTTTACAGGATTGACATGATTTATCAGGATTGACATGTAAATCATGTTTCATCCGGCCAATCCTGTAAAAATGACTCTTCTAAACAAGATGACCACGACAAACGGAAATCTGCTCGAAGTAAAAAACCTTCGAACTTACTTCGACACCGAAGACGGAATCGTTAAAGCCGTCGACGATATTTCGTTTCAACTCAAGCGTGGCGAAACACTCGGCATCGTTGGCGAATCGGGCTCGGGTAAATCAGTCACTAACCTTTCGATCATTCGTCTCATTCCTGACCCTCCGGGAAAAATCGTATCGGGTGAAGTCATCTTCAAGGACAACGATCTGCTGCTGCTGTCAAACGAAGCGATCCGGAAAATCAGAGGCCGTCGTATCGCCATGATCTTTCAGGATCCGATGACCTCACTCAATCCCTTCATGAAGATCTCCCGTCAACTGATGGAGATGACTCAACTTCACCTGGGCCACACCAAAGCTCAGGCTTATGAACACGCCATCAGGATGCTGGAAACAGTCGGAATTCCGGACGCACGCGCGCGAGCGGACAGCTACCCGCACGAGTTTTCCGGCGGCATGCGCCAGCGCGTGATGATCGCGATGGCCCTGTCCTGTGAACCGGAACTGCTAATTGCGGATGAACCAACTACAGCCCTCGACGTCACGATCCAGGCGCAGATACTCGAACTCATTAAGACGCTCAAACGCGAAACAGGCACCAGCGTGATTCTGATCACTCACGATCTCGGCGTCGTTGCAGGTATGACCGATCACGTGATCGTTATGTATGCGGGAAAGATCTTCGAGCAGGCCAGAACTGCGGAGCTCTTTTCACGACCGGGAAATCCCTACACCAAAGGTTTGCTTCGCTCCGTACCTGATCCGATCGCGGAGCAGGGCAAGTTGTATCAGATACCCGGACAGCCTCCTGACGTCGCACATCTCAAACCCGGATGTCCTTTCGCGCCTCGTTGCGATCATGTACAGGAAATTTGTCATCGCGAGTTTCCGCCTTTTGTACAACTGAACGCCGATCACTACTCGCTCTGTCATTTCGCGCGTGAAGTCTTTGCCGAATCAGGCAATCCACAGATTTCACAGATTGGCTCCGTATAAATGACAACACCAGTGACTAATTCAACAGTGCTTTCGATCAGGGACCTCAAAGTTCACTTCGATCTGGGTGGAGGTGGACCACTCGACAGGTTGATCGGCACTAATCCCGTTAAGCGCGTCGTGAAAGCAGTCGATGGTGTTTCACTCGATATTTATGAGGGAGAAACTCTCGGGCTGGTCGGTGAATCTGGTTGCGGTAAATCCACTCTGGGACGAGCGATACTCCGGCTCACCGAACCTACGGACGGACACGTGTTCTATCGGGATCGAGACCTCGCACATTTGTCGGGCCGTCAATTACGCGAGCAGCGCCGGCATCTCCAGATCATTTTCCAGGATCCTTACGCATCGCTAAACCCGCGAATGACTGTTGGTCAGATCGTAGGTGAACCACTCGCGACGTTCGGCTTGGCACGCGGAAGAGAAGCCGAGCAGCGCGTGCAAGAGCTGCTCGAGACAGTGGGCTTGAGCAAGCGTTTCATTAAACGATACCCGCATGAGTTTTCCGGCGGTCAACGTCAGCGCATCGGCATTGCTCGCGCGCTCGCAGTCGATCCTGATTTCATTGTTGCCGACGAACCAATCTCGGCTCTCGATGTTTCCATTCAGGCGCAGATCATGAACCTGCTTGAGCGGCTGCGTCGAGAAAAGAACCTCACCTATCTTTTTATCTCGCATGACCTGCGCGCGATCAGGCACGTCTCAGATCGGGTCGCGGTCATGTACCTTGGCAAGCTCGTGGAGATAGCTGACGCCAAGACGATTTACCGCGAGCCGTTGATGCCTTACACCAAAGCACTCATTTCAGCCGTGCCGGTGCCCGATCCTCAGGTTGAAGCTACCAGGCAGCGTATAATGCTGGAGGGCGACGTCCCTTCGCCGATAAACCCTCCGCCAGGATGTCGCTTTCACACGCGTTGTCCGTATGCGATCGAGGCATGCAGGGAGGTGGTTCCTCAGTTAGTTGAAATCAAACCGGCACATTTCGCGGCCTGTATCCGAATCAGTCCCGCAGAGCCTCATATCGAGAACGTTGCTCCAGGCGCTGCACCTGGCCTTGAAACAGGCCACTAAACCTCCGTCCAGGACGTCTCCCTGGAGTGCGGCGGCCTGGCGCCGCTTTGTTATAGATTACGCCTGATCGTGGCCAAAGCGGCTCCAGGCCGCCGCACTCCAGGGAGACGCTTCTAGCGTTCGCGCTTGAAATACGCCGGCTATTGGACGTTTAGCACTAAGGTAAACTGCCTTTGTGCGGATGCAGGTTTTTTAGGAAGCCCAGAGGTTGATGGTTAAAAAGTCCCCCATTGCCCTGAGTCCTCAGGAACACCGCGAAGATGCCCCGCCTTCCTGGCCGGAAGTTCAGGATTCGTTAGCGGGCTCTTCGGGGTTGGCGCTGCTGCTTGTCGATGGACATCAGCCGCCGGCTATAGTTGTGTCTAACAACAACTCGGTTTGTCATACCTTCCAAACTTCTCCCGAACACGCACAGCTCTGCGATCCATATTGTGGTGTGGCGCATTCTCGTGCCGTCAAGGCCGGCGGGATGATTGAATACAAATGTCACGCAGGCCTCTCGTGTTTTGCGAAGCCGGTTGGGATCGGCGGCAAACGGAATCTCGCGGTGATTGGTGGGCGCGCTTTCGTAAAGAGTTCAGACTACCAGCAACTGATCGATCGTCTCCGCAAAGGCGACTTGCAAGCTATTGCTTCAGACGACCTCTTCACCAACATCCTTTTCTCAGAACCGCAACGTTTGGAAGAAATGGCGGAGCGAGTGGATCGGGCAGCGCATCGACTCAGCGTGGCATCGTCAAATGGGTCTGGGATGAAGCAGTTAACTGTCGCTGAAAAGGTGGTCCAGGCTCCAGCGCCGGTGGCTAAAGCTCCCGTCAACCACGAGCTCGAGCGTGAAGTACAACGCCTGCGCAGCGAGCTGGAGAATCGTTCACGACTAGGAATGTCGCTGCAACACTTTCTCGAAAGAATCAGTTGCGACGAACCCGGCAAAACCTACAACTCGATCGTTAGCAACTCGAAGGAGTTGCTTCAGTCGGAGCGCGCGTCGCTCATGGTCCTGGATGAAACTGCGAACGAGTTGATTCTAAAGGCTTCGAGTGGGCTTGTGACTGATCCCGCTTTGGTTGAACCAGTGCGTGTCGGTGAAGGAGTGGCGGGAGAAGTTATCGAAACGGGAAAGGCTGTGATGGTTACGGACCTGCGCAGCGCCGGACGCAAGGCTGCGCCGCGCGAGCGCGGCTACAAGACGAACTCGTTTATTAGTTATCCAATCGCTATTGGCGGCCGCAAAATCGGTGTTCTCAATATCACTGACAAGTCAGGAGGAGGAGCATACGACGAAGTCGATCTGAGCCTGCTTGAAATAATCGGCCCACAGGTTGCACTCGCTTTAGAACGCGCCGAGTGGCAGGAACGAGCGACCGAGTTTGAACTCAAGTCGATCACGGATCAGTTAACCGGCTTGCCCAATCTTCGCTACTTGCAAGAGCGACTTCCTGAAGAGTTGAATCGATCCAG
>JAICGZ010000027.1 GCA_025922875.1 Pyrinomonadaceae bacterium | reverse complement strand
TCGAACCCCTGACCTCCGCATTGCGAACGCGGCGCTCTGCCAAACTGAGCTACTGCCCCACGCGGACTAGCATATTAGGTAGCTGCTAACAGCCTGTCAACTTGTGGAGTGTAATTACTCGCGGAGTGCGCGAGTCGCTGCGGCGATTGCCTCGTCAAGCTTCGAGATGTTTTTGCCGCCGCCTTGCGCCATGTCGGGTTTGCCGCCGCCACGACCGTCGAGCAGAATGCAGGCTGTGCGCATCAGTGCGCCCATGTCGCCGTGAGCATCGGCGGATCGTGCAAACACCAGACGCGCAGTGTCCTTATCACGTGAGCCGAGCAGGGCGATCGTTTGGGGATTGTCTATAAGCGCGTGCGCGAGTTTCTTCAACGATTCCGCATCGCGTCCCTCGAATATCTGCGTGACGACGCCCTCTCGAGCATCAACCAGCAACTTTTCCGCCTCGACACGTGCCGCCAACTCTTCAAGCACGCGAATGCGGCGATGTAATTCTTTGTTCTCTTCAATCAGCTGCGTTGCGAGGTGCGGCGCGTCCTCTCTTCCTGTACTAAACAACGCTGCGATTTCACGCGCGCTCTTGTTTGCCTTTCGATAATCCGCCAGCGCCCGCATGCCCGCTACAAACTCGATTCGCGTCAGTCCTTTTGCACGTTCCCACGATCGCACTGCGATCATCCCCACTTCTCCGGTGCGATACGCGTGTGTGCCGCCACACGGCGTCAGATCGAAACCCTCGATCTCAATCACACGCAACTCACCCTCACGCGCCGGCTCTTTTCGCAAAGCCATCCCGGCGGCTTCGTCCGGCGTGACGTTGCGGATCGTGATCGAGCGATCCTCCCAAATAACGTTATTGGCTAACTCAACCGCGCGTTCGATTATGTCTGTCGCCGGGTTGCTCAACTCAACGTCGATTTCACATGAAGCTTCAAGGACGCGGAAGCTCCGCGTCGGTGCGTTAAAGAGTGTGACGAAAGCCTGCGAGAGGATGTGCTGGCCCGTGTGCTGTTGTATGTGATCGAGCCGGCGCGGCCAATCGACTCGCCCCTTCACGATCGCATCTCGCGCCGGAGCAGCGCCCTGGACCACGTGAAGTACACCTTGTTCGCCGTCGTCAATGCACTCGACCACGCGCGAGCCATTGAGTGTTCCGGTGTCACTCGGTTGGCCGCCGCCAGTCGGATAGAACGCCGTGCGGTTAAGAACGACCGCCGCCCAACCACTGACGCGATCGGTAACATCAACCACGCGAGCCTCAAACTCGATCAGATGAGAATCAGAATAATAAAGACGTTCAGTTACACGCATTTATCCACAGATTACACGGATTTTTGTAAGATACCCGCCCATGAAAATATTTTCACGTAAAGTGCTCATTGCACTAGCCGTCATTACGATCTCGAGCGGCCTCGCTGTTGCGCAGGAACCGCCACTGAAATCGATAACCTACCGCCTCTCGATGTCGCGGCCGGTGTCGCATCTTTTCGAAGTCGCCATCATAGTTGAACTTCCCGAACAACTAAAAGACAAGCCGCTCGAGTTTCAGATGGCGAAGTGGTCGCCCGGACGTTATGGAGTATTTGACTTCGCAAAGAACGTTCAGGAGTTTCGAGCGAGTGGTCCAGTCAAACGCATTGACGATCAAACGTGGAGCGTCGCGCCACGCGGAGCAGCAACGCTGAACATCTCCTACAAAGTTTTTGCCAACGATCTTTCCGGCACTTTTTCACAGCTCGACAGCAGGCACGCCAATTACAACGGTGCTTCCATTTTCATGTACATCGTGGGCCATAAACCGGATCCCGTGAAGCTGACGATTCAAGCTCCTGTCGGGTGGAAGATCGTGAATGGCCGCACCGAACGTCCGGGTCAAACCGAATGGCAGTTTCCAAACTGGGACGTTCTGATCGACACGCCTACCGAAATGGCGCCAGATTGGACGCAGGACACTTTTGAAGTTGACGGCAAGAAGTATCACGTTGTGGTCCATTCGTTCGGTCCGGAAGGCGGCAAGCGTGCTGCCCTCGTGAAAGACATCGAGCGGATTGTGCGCGCACAGGTGGCGATGTGGGGTGCTCCGGAGTTTCAAGAGTACACATTCCTGTTGCACTTTGCCGCCGACGATCGTTCCGGAGACGGAATGGAACATCTGACTTCAACTCAGATCATCGAACCGGGCGCGCTCGCTGATCCAGGCACTTACGAAGAAACTTTAGGAACTGTCTCACACGAGTTTTTCCACGTTTGGAATGTGAAGCGATTGCGCCCGCAGGAACTTGGACCATGGGATTTCACGCGCCCGTTGAGCACGCGCGCTCTGTGGATCGCCGAGGGCTTCACAACCTACTACGGTCATTTGATGATGCGCCGTGCAGGCCTCTGGAACGACAAGATATTCCTGGATCGACAGGCTGAGACAATCATGCGTATCGAGAGCGCGCCGGGAAGTCGCTTGATGAGCGCGGAAGAATCGTCGTTGTCAGCGCCGTTTATGGATCGCGCAACTCACGCGCAGTCGACCAATCTCCAGAACACGACGATTAGCTACTACCCGAAAGGTGAGCTTATCGGAATGGTGATGGATCTGCTGTTGCGCGGACGCACGAAAGGGAAGGCATCGCTCGACGACGTGATGCGCGACATGTACGACGAGTTTTATGTGAAGAGTTCCAACGATAGTTACTACCTGCGAGGTCGTGGCTATCAAACGGAAGATCTCGAGCGGGTTGCTTCGCGCCGCGCGGGCTTTGACCTTAGCGACTTCTTCAAGCGACACATTCGTGACGTTGACGTGCTGCCTTACGATGAAGCTTTCGCGTACGCTGGTCTACGTCTCGTTAAGACGCAGGCCAAAGAACCGTTTAGTGCCGGGATGTCGATTGAGTTTGAGCATCCTCGCCACGGGTCTATTGAAAACGTGCGCAATAACTCTCCGGCTGAAGATGCGGGGTTGCAACGAGGCGATCAGATCATTTCGCTCGGCGGAACAAATGTGACGGAGGATTCGTGGCTCAAGACGCTCGCGCGTTTCAAGCCAGGTGATTCGGTGCCGGTGACAGTCAAACGCGATCGCCGCACGATCAAGACAAATATAGTTTTGGGTCAGCCGGACAGGTTTGGGTACAGGATTGAAGAGAGAAGTGATGCCACAGCGGATCAAAAAGCACTGCGCGCCGCGTGGTTGAGTGGGAAGTAAACCACGGATTACACGGATCTTTTACGGATTGATCCGTGTCATCCTTGGTTCGGTTTCTTACGGAACAATAACCTCCAAAGAGTGTGGCGCGATCTCGAATCGCATCGGCAAATGGCCGATTAACTCGCCGTCAACTTGCACTTGAGCATCGCCGAACGCCCTGACACTCACTGCGTTTACAAACCTTACCTCGGGGGTGTCACGAGGCATGCCGTTGCGCATCGCATAAGAAAGCAGATGCAAGTAGCGAAGCCGGCTCGTCGTTTCGATGATGCAGACCTCAAACTGGCCCTGGTCCAAACGCGCACCGGGCGTTATCGCGAGATCGCCGCCATACCTCCCTCCATTTCCGATGGCCGCAAACGTGGCAGTGTAGGTTTGACCCTCGATCTCGAGTGTGAAAGGGTGTGGGTTCCAGGTTGCCAAATGACTCAGCCCGGAAATCCAAAACGCGCCTTTGCCGATTCTTTTTTTCAGCGAAGGCTGCACACGCCTGACCACTGAAGCGTCTAGTCCGATTCCAGCCATCAACACAAAGTAGCGACTTTCGTTCGTCTTTTCATCAATCGCGAGGCCAAGATAGATCTTGCGCGACTTGCCTCGCGCAGCGACTTCAATCGCCTGTTCATCATTGAGCGGCAGACCAAGTTCACGCGCGAGGACGTTTGCCGTACCGCGAGGAATAATCGCGAGACGCGCAGCAGTTCCGGCTATTCCCTGAACCGCTTCGTTGATGGTTCCGTCGCCGCCGGCGACAATTACGTCAGACGCGCCATTGCGAGCCGCGCGCGCCGCAATCTCCGTCGCCTCACCTGGTCCAGCGGTTAGTTTTAAATCGACTTTGACACCAAGTGACTCCAGGCGTGAGGCAAGCTCTTGAACGGGCCGGAGTCGTCGTGACGCGTAGCGGCCAGTCTTCGGATTAGAGATCAGAGTTGCCTTGCGAATAGACATGGACGGAAAACACAGTACAACTCGTGGAGCAACAGTTCAACCTTCGCTTTGAAGTTGGGTGGCTTTGATCAGAGCATTCGCTTCGCGCAGGTGTCGAAGCCTTCGGTAAAGGAGTCGTAGACTTCCTGGAGTTTATCGGAACGCTATAAAGGCGTGCGAGGCTCATCGCGGTGCGGAGCTGCCACAACTTCGCCTTCTGCGACTGTGCGATCTCGATAAGAAAAATTCTTATCTGCGTAAATCCGTGTTTATCTGTGGCTTATTCTAATCTGTAGTTGGGCGCTTCCTTAGTGATGATGACGTCGTGGACGTGCGATTCCTTCAGGCCCGCCGACGTGATGCGCAAGAAGCGTGTGCGCTCTTGAAACTCCGGTATCGTACGGCAGCCTGTGTAACCCATTCCCGATCGCAAGCCACCGACAAGTTGCGTCACCATATCCGCCAGCGTGCCTTTGTAAGGCACTCGGCCCTCGATGCCTTCCGGTACGAGTTTCGATTCAGTCTCCGTCATGTCCTGCGCGTATCGATCGCGCGAGCCCTCGCGCATCGCGCCGATCGATCCCATGCCGCGATAAGTCTTGAAGGACCGACCTTGAAATAAAATCACTTCGCCCGGCGCTTCTTCTGTTCCCGCAAACAGCGAGCCGATCATGACCACATCCGCGCCTGCCGCGATTGCCTTTGCTACGTCGCCGGAAAACTTCACGCCACCGTCTGAAATAACCGGAACGTTCTTGCCTCTCGCAGCTTTTACACAACTGGAGATAGCCGTGATTTGCGGAACACCGGCGCCGGTAACAACTCGCGTAGTACAGATCGATCCCGGACCAATACCCACTTTGATCGCATCGACTCCAGCATCTATCAGTTCCTGTGCGCCTTCCGTTGTTCCGACATTTCCGGCGATCAAGTCCGTTTGGCCGTGACGCTTCTTGATCTCCGTGACCGCATCGATGACGCGTGACGAATGGCCGTGCGCAGTATCGATCACGAGACAATCCACGCGAGCTTTCACGAGCTCGTCGGCGCGTTCGCGATAATCGCCGGTCGCCCCGATTGCGGCAGCAACTCGCAAACGTCCGAGATTATCTTTTGCTGCTGACGGATATTTGATGGCCTTCTGAATGTCTTTTACCGTGATGAGTCCTTTTATATGTTTGTCGTCATCGATCACTAACAACTTTTCGATGCGATGTTTTTGCAGCACTGTCTTGGCCTGTTCCAGCGTCGTGCCCACGGGAACAGTGACCAGCGGTTGCTTCGTCATCACTTCCGCGACCGGTATGTCGAACCTTGTTTCGAAACGGAGATCGCGATTCGTGATTATGCCAACCAGGTGGCCGCTCTCGTCGACGACCGGAACACCGCTGATGTGAAAACGCTCCATCACTTGCAGCGCTTCACGCACTGGACGATCGGGTCGAATCGTCACCGGGTCAACAATCATTCCCGATTCCGATCGCTTTACTTTATCGACTTCCTCCGCTTGTCTCTCAATGCTCAGGTTTTTATGAATGACGCCGATGCCGCCTTGCTGCGCGAGTCCAATCGCGAGAGCTGCTTCAGTTACGGTGTCCATCGCCGCCGAGCACAATGGAATCTGGAGTTGAATGTTTCGCGTGAAGCGAGTGGCGGTGTCGGTCTGCGAAGGTAAAACGTCGGAACGGTCGGGGATTAAGAGTACGTCGTCGAAAGTAAGTCCTTCAAAAATATCTGATGTGATCATGTGTGCCTAACTCGATTATTGCTGATGTGAGGCCATTATACATAGGTGCGTTAGTTTGGCTCAGCGCCAAAGAGGATTCGACGCCGGCGGGCGCTGCATCTGCTCGTTTTTGAAACCAATACAACGCTGCCAAGGCAGCGGCGGTCAGCAGCGCGAGAATTAAAATAGCCAGGGCCACTGTCAGTACTGGCGATCGTGTAGCGGGCGTATCGGTGTAAACCTTGGAGTAGTGCGGATGAGTGTTGACTTCGTCCGCCGCCTCGCCGTGTTCACGCAGGTAACGAGTGTATCCTTCGATCGCTTCGCGCTCGTCGTAGCCGACGCATTTTGCATAAGCCTTGATGAAGCTGCGATTAAAGACGCCGCCGGGCAGGCGTTTGTAGTCGTTGGCTTCGATGGCTTCGAGATAGTGGACGGAAATTCGGGTTTGATCGCAGATCTCGCGCAGGCCCATGCCTCGCTCCTCGCGTGCGAGTCGCAATTGTTCGCCGATGCTCGCTGCCATCTCCAATCGCTCGATCCCTGGCGTTGGTTGGACTAACTCCTCACGAAATCGTCGGGAGGCAATTATTGCATGAGCTTGCTGAACCCCAAGTCTATCGCCGCGCCGCTTGTATGAACGCCTACAACTCCCACTTTTTCTGCACTATAGCTCGCGCTGCTAAACGGTGTCAAACTTTTACATCTGAAAAGATCTGCGTCTCTTGCTTCTTGCCGCGCACGGTGGTACGTTGACGCCAACAGTGACCCGGTAATCGCTTTTAATTTCTACAATAGACAAGTGAGGACAAAGAGATGCCCCTGGAAGCACTCGGAATGGTTGAGACAAAAGGATTCGTGGGTGCAGTTGAGGCCGCCGATGCGATGGTCAAAGCAGCGAATGTACAACTACTCGGGAAGGAGTACATCGGTGCGGGCTACGTGACGATCTTTGTGCGCGGCGACGTTGGCGCGGTTAAGGCGGCGACCGACGCAGGCGCGGCTGCGGCGCGAAGAGTTGGCGAATTGATCAGCGTCCACGTTATTCCGAGACCGCATGCCGAAGTCGAGCGCGTGCTTCCAGTCGATGGACGCACCGGTCTGAGTCCGGACGAGGCTGCTTTGCAAGGCGGCGCGCGAGGGCAGTTGGGTCAGGGCGATCAGGGACGATCGCTCGGTGCCGGAACGCGTGAGGGTAATAAAGAGAGGGCGAGATAATCAGCCATTGATCCGAGTAATCTGTGGCTAAGATTTGGAGTTAGCCATGTCTGTCGATAAGGATCTAGTTTCAGTGCAACAGGCGCGCGACCTCGTTGAGGCGGCGCATCGAGCGCAGGCCCAGGTGGCCCAGTTCGATCAGGCGAAGATCGATCGCATCTGCGAAGCGATGGCGCGTGCGGCGCTGAGTGAGGCGGCGCGCCTCGGCGCGATTGCTGTTGAAGAAACCGGATATGGTATTCCCGCAGACAAGCAGGAAAAGAACCGCTTCGCTGCTGAAGATGTTTGGAACTACTTTCGCGGCTTGCGTACCAAAGGAGTTGTTTCTGAGTCGAAAGACGTTGTAGAGATTGCGAGCCCGCGCGGAGTTGTCGCTGGCATTATTCCTTCCACTAACCCGACCTCAACTGCAATTTTCAAGATCCTGATCGCAATTAAGTCGCGAAACACAGTCGTTCTGTCGCCGCATCCATCGGCCGCCAAGTGCATCAACGAAACGGCGCGCGTCATGCGCGAAGCGGGTGTGAAAGAAGGATTGCCTGCGGACGCGGTCGGCTGCATGACGACGGCGACGATCGAAGGTACTGAATCGCTGATGAAGCACAAGCAGACGGCCGTGATTCTCGCGACTGGTGGAATCGGGCTCGTGCGTGCTGCTTACTCGTCAGGCAAGCCGGCCTTTGGAGTTGGACCAGGTAATGTACCGGTTTGTGTCGAGAGAACTGCCGACGTGCCGAAGGCGGTCCAGGACATTTTGACAGGGAAGTGTTTTGACAACGGCACAATCTGCGCATCCGAGCAGGCAGTGGTTTGTGACGCGCCGATCGAACAGGCCGTGCGCGAGCAGTTCAAACTTCAGGGCGCGCATTTCCTCTCGGCGGCCGAAGCGGATCAACTCGGAAAGGTCGTGGCGACACCGCAGCGTTCACTGAATCCAGCGATCGTCGGGAAATCGGTTGAAGTGATCGCGAAGATGGCAGGCCTGAACGTGCCGCCTGGAACGCGTTGTTTGATCGCGGACGTGGCGGGTGTCGGGCGCGATCATCCGTTGTCCATGGAAAAGTTGTCGCCGATCCTGGCGTTTTACGTCGTTGATGGTTTGGCTGCGTGCGCCGAGCGGAGCAGGGAAGTGCTTGGCTACGGCGGTATGGGCCACACGGCCGGTATTCACACACGCTCGCGTGAAGCAGCAGTGAAGTTTGGCGCAGAGATGCCCGCTTCGCGCATTACGGTTAATACGCCGACGACGCACGGCGCGATTGGGTTCTCGACCGCGTTGCCGCCTTCGATGACGCTTGGTTGCGGATCGTGGGGCGGCAATGTCACGTCGGACAACGTGTCGCCACTGCACCTGATGGATATCAAGCGCGTCGCGTTTGAGACTCGACCAGTCAAGAGCGCTCGCCCGGCAGTTACTACTCAGCAAGTTTCTCAACCGGTAGCAGCGAGGGAATCGGTCGTGGCTGGTGGCAAGATCGATCGGCAGGAGATTGCAGCGATCGTCGATCGTTTTCTTGCGGACAAGCGTCTCGAGCCATCTGGTTCGCCGCTGCCGCCGCCGGTGATCGAGACCGAGGCAGGTAGCATGTACTCCGCGCCACCGCCTCAACCGGCGCCGCCGTCGCCCGTCAGCAAGCCGGCGCCTCCAGCAACCAATGGGTCGAAAGCGGTCGAGTTCGTAAGTGAAGAAGACGTGCGGCGTGCGATACAAAAGGGTGACAAGATCTACATCAATGGGAAGACGATAATCACGCCCGCCGCACGTGATATTGGCGAACCCGCGGAAGTCTTTGCGAAGGTTTAACGAGTAGATGTTCTTAGCAAAAGTAGTAGGCACAGTTTGGTCGACGAAGAAGACGCCCGATCTCGAGGGCGTCAGGTTTTTGATTGTTCATCCTTACGATCTCGACAAGGAACCCACGCGCAACATCGTTGTGGTTGCCGATCGATTGGGTGCAGGGACAGGCGAAATGGTATTGTGCGCCTTCGGCAAAGCAGCGCGATCCGCGATCGGCAACCAGGACATGTCGATTGAAGCAGCGGTCGTGGGTATCGTCGATCGTGTCGATATCCACGAAACTCTGTCCGACGAGATGCGCGAAGCAGCGCGCAGGCTTGTGCACGAGAATGGCAGACCGTGAAAAACTACTAATCACGCCTAATCACTCATCACTTTCCTAATGGCCAATGAAGACTTGATCTACCGAATCACTCGAGCGGTTTACGAACGCTTAGGGAGTGCGGTTGATGATTCGACGGTGGAGCAATTGGTCACCGATATTTACAATCAGGTTGGCTCTTCCGCGACTGGAGATCGAAGCGCCGTGCAACTGAGTTCGACGGAAGGCTCCTCCGGCCGAATGGTGATTTCAGTCTTTGGATTGGACCATCCGGGTATCGTTGCAGGCGTTTCGCAAATCCTCGCGGAGGCGGGTTGCAGCATCATCGACATCAACCAGACAGTCGTCCAGGGTAAATTCGCGATGGTGATCATTGCGGACACGTCGCGCGCGCGTGAAAGCACGGCCGAGTTGAAGGAGAGATTGAAGAACGAGGGGCAGAAGCTTGGGGTACGGATTTACGCGCAGCGAGAGGATCTCTTCAACGCGATGCACCGGATCTAAGTTTAGACAGGATTACCAGGATGTTGTAAATCCTGTCCAAGGTTTTTATGTCTGAACCTGAAATAGCTCGTCGTTGTACCGCCTGTGGTGTATCCGTGCGCCAGCACGCAATGTTCTGTCCACAGTGTGGTAATCCGATCGCCGATACCGCTCCGACCCAGGCGCTCGACTCCGTTCCGCGGCCACCAACTCCTCGACCTTCTGAGGACGGCGTGCGAGCTCGTGTAGAGAAGTTGCAGAAATTTTCCAGCGTCGTTATCGATCAAGCCGGCTACGATCCGAGCTTGCGCTTCCTGCTCGTCGCTGCTGCGCTCTTTTTACTATTTCTTGTGCTACTCATTCTCAGCAAAGTGATCGGATAGATGGAATACACCCAGGCCGAGATACTTCAAACCGTCGCGATGACTGAGATGGAGCATCTCGACGTACGCACGGTTACGCTCGGTCTGAGCTTGCTCGATTGCAGCAGCGACTCGATGGACGGAGTGGCGCAAAAGGCGGGTGACAAGATCCGCGCTGTTGCTGCTCGACTCGTACAGACAGTTGACGAGATTGGCGACGAGTTTGGCATCAGGGTCGCAAATAAACGCATTTCGATAACACCCGTTTCCCTGATCACTGAAGGCCTGCGAGGCGATCTGACCCAACTCGCACGAGCAATCGACGATGCCGCGGGATCCGTCGGTGTCGATTTCATTGGCGGATATTCCGCGCTCGTCCAAAAAGGAACCACACGTTCCGAAACTAAATTTCTCGATTCCATTCCCGAAGCTCTCGCGGCGACCAGACGTTTGTGTTCCTCCATAAACGCGGCAACAACTCGGGCCGGCATCAACATGGACGTGGTGGGCCAGGTCGGCAGAATCGTGAAGGACGCGGCCGAGCGAACTCGCGATCAGGGCGGGTTGGCGTGCGCGAAGTTTGTTTGCTTTGCGAATGCGGTCGAAGACAATCCATTTATGGCCGGCGCGTTTCACGGTGTGAGCGAAGCTGAAGCTGTAATCAACATTGGCGTCTCGGGGCCGGGCGTGGTCCATCACGCGGTCAGGCATGCCGATCGAAATCTTCCCTTGCAGGACCTGGCCGAAACGATAAAGAAGCTTTCGTTCAAACTGGCGCGTGCGGGTGAGCTGGTCGGCCGGGAAGCAGCACGACGATTAGGTATTCCGTTCGGTATCATCGATCTGTCGCTGGCGCCGACTCCCGTTATCGGCGACTCGGTTGCGAACATCATCGAGGCGATGGGCTTCGAGCGTGCGGGCACTCACGGAACAACCGCGGCGCTCGCAATGCTGACTGATGCTGTCAAGAAGGGTGGCGCGATGGCCAGCGGCTCCGTTGGCGGTATGAGTGGAGCCTTCATTCCGGTATCGGAGGATGCCGGCATGATCGAGGCCACGCAAATGGGCGCATTGTCGCTCGCGAAACTCGAAGCATGGACCAGTGTCTGTTCGGTGGGCATCGATATGGTTGCTGTTCCTGGTTCGACTTCTGCTGAAACTATCGCCGCGATAATCGCCGACGAGATGGCTGTCGGGGTTATGAACAACAAGACCACGGCAGTGCGAATCATTCCAGTGCCCGGGCGCGATGTCGGCGAGATGGTCGAGTATGGTGGATTGTTAGGGAGTGCGCCGATCATGCCCGTGAGCACCTTTTCACCCGCGGTATTTATCCGCCGGGGCGGCAGAATACCGGCGCCGATCCATTCCCTGCGAAATTGAGGCTGTTAATATAGGTCCTATAGGACATATAGGACCTATAACACTGATCACGGAGGGACGCTGATGCCGGAAGCACTCGGAATGGTCGAATGTCGCGGCCTGGTGGCGATGATTGAAGCTGCCGACGCGATGGTGAAAGCCGCGAATGTCCGCCTCGTCGGGTGGGAAAAGATCGATGCCGGCCTGGTGACCGCGATTGTGCGTGGTGATGTGGCCGCTGTGCGTAGCGCCGTGGATGCCGGCGCTGCGGCCGGGAAGCGAGTCGGCGAGGTCGTCGCCACGCATGTGATCCCTCAGCCCCATTCAGATGTGGATCTTGGTTTGCCCGTTTTGCATACTGGCGAAACGACGCGCAAGAAGATCAGTGGTTCTGTTAGATCAAGAGGTTGATTGATGCGGCGAAAAAGAAGAAATCTAATGGGTTATCTGCTCGAGAGGCTTTCTTATCAGGCCACCAGGGCCACGGGCACATCCCTCGCTTTTGTTTTGGCCCTGGCAGCCATCTTTATTTGGGCCGTTACTGGACCGCTCTTTAATTTTTCTGACACCTGGCAACTGGTGATCAATACCGGCACTACCATCGTCACATTCCTGATGGTGTTCTTAATTCAACGCGCGCAGAACAAAGACGCCCTCGCGATACATCTCAAACTGAACGAGATCGTGGCGGCAATGGAGGGCGCGAGTAATCGCTTGATCGACGTCGAGGATTTGAGCGAACCGGAGATCAATGCACTGCGTGCGTATTACAAGCGGTTGATTGACCTCGCGAAAGAAGATGATGTTCTTACCGCGACGCACTCTATCGAGGAAGCGGCAACGCGTCACGGCTATAAATACAAAAAGAAGCTCGCGGATAAACTCGGATGAAGACAGATTGATCTGTTTTCATCCGTGTTCATCTGTGGTTTATGGTTTTTTATTGGGAGTGGACGTCCCCGGCATTCTCACTGCGGGGGGCCGCGGCGCGGTTTGTCCTTCCTTACGCGCGAGGCGTCCCGTTCTCGTCAGTGCGATCCGTTTCTCAGAAGAATCTGAAGGTTGGTCCACCGTTACCTTAATTGCGCGAAATGTGCCATCAGGAGTCTTGTTGGTGGGATTGTAGGCAATAACGTATTGCGTACGCAGATCCCTGATGATCTCATTTGCGATTTGCGGTAGTTCGGCGATCGAGTCAGGAAAGAAAGCCCGGCCACCAGTTTCGGAGGCAAGCTTTTTGATTAGATTGACTGCTTTTTCACGCGGACTCTTGCGAATCAGACCAGCTTCTTTGTCCAACTCATTCACGAAGCCGATCACGAAGATCTGAACGTCTTCCTCGCGCAGACGCGCAAAGAGCTGTTCCTGCTTGTAGAAACTGTTCCGGTCTTCACCGTCGGTGATCACGATCAGCGCGCGACGTCGCCTGTCGCCTTCGTCGCCCTTGCGATATTCCGAAACGTGCTCGGCTGAAAGATAGACCGCATCGATGATCGCTGTCTGGCCGCCCTCGACGTAAAAGCTGTCGAGACCATCCATCAGCAACTCTTTGTTGGACGTGAAATCCTGGACCGTCTCGATCTTATCGCTGCTGATGAATCGAACGAGAAACGTTTCGTCACCCGGCTTGTTGCTATTGATGATCGACTTGCCGGCGTCGATTACGCTCTGTAACTGTGAGCGCAGTGAACCTGACGTATCAACAGCGAGCCCGTAGCTAATCGGCACATCCTCACGCGTGAATGATTCGATTTTTTGCGGCACGCCGTCCTCAAAAACATGAAATTCATTCTGCGTCACGTTGTTGATTGGTCGATTGTTTCGATCGATCACGCGCACGTGTAGTTGGACCAGATCGGCGTCGATTGTGATTCTGTCGCCGGGGTCGATCTCAGGAGGCGGTGTCGGCGTCGGCGTCGGTTTCAGACGCGGTGGCGGTGGTGGCTCGCCCAGTGTTGGAGCAATGCGATCGGTTCCGGACGGACGCGGCGTTTGTGGAGTCGGAGTGGGTGTTGCAGCCGGGGCTGCGGGTGCCGGAGTTGGGGTCGGGGTCTGCGTACTCCGCGGCCGATCCTGGCCGTTACCTGCGACAACATTCGAGCCAAAAATCAGTGTCGAAACGATCAGGCCGCAGATCAGAAGTATCCCGGTCCGTCTCACATTCTGTTCACTAAACAACGGCAAACTCCTCTAAAAGCGCGGGGCTGGGGCAACAGCGTCGCTGGTTAAGCCACTGGACGCACACGTCCAAAGATGCAGGGTAACCAATCCTGCGTTGCCGATCCGAGGATTTACAAGGTTGCTCAGCGGGCCCCGGCCGTGGCGTAGTAGCCTTCTCTAGATCTAACAAATAGTCGGGGGAGGCCGCGAGGCGGAGTCACTTTTACCTTGACCCGGTGCCATTTGCCGTCGTTTTGGAACGAATCCGGTTTGTAGCCGATCGAGTACTGGTGCCGCAACTCCAGGGCAATCTGCTCAAAAATGTCGTCCATTTCAGCGGCTGAACGCGGGAAGAATGCCTTGCCACCGGAAACACCTGAGAGTTCGTCGAGAACGCCCTGTCCTTCCATGCCCATGGCGCTGCCCGCATCGCTGCCGCTGAGGATTCCGATAGCGTAAAGCGTGACGTCCGATTCCTTCAGCAGTTTCCGAAGTTCATTGAAGGTATACCGCGAATCGTTGTCCTGTCCGTCGCTGATGAGGAGAAGGGCGCGTTTCGAGTGAGAGCCGCGCTGCACTTTTTCCACACCAAGATAACAGGCGTCGTAGAGCGCGGTCTGGCTCTTCGTTTCGACGAACGTGAGCTTATTCAGAATGGAATCGCCGTCGCGTGTTCTATCGAGCAGTAACTGCGCTCGGGAGTTGAAGGCAATCAGGAAATACTCGTCGGAATCGTGGCTGGTTTGAATGAATTTGCTCAGAGCATCGCGGGCGCGCTTGACCTTGTCGCCGCTCATGGAACCGGAAACGTCAAAGATAACTCCGACGGAGACTGGTGAATCGTCGTCGCTAAAGAACGTGATCTCCTGCTGCTGCTTGTTATCGAAAACGGCAAATGCGCCCTTGCTCAATCCTGATACATAACGTCCGTAGGTGTCGGTGACGGTAACGGTCAGCGTGATCAGGTCGGTGTTGGTGATTAGCGACCGGTCATCGAGTTCAGTGCCCAATTTTTTGGGCGCCGGCGCCGGACTTTGCGATGGAGCGGCAGACGCAGGTTTGTCCTGAGCAGGTTCCTGACTATGAACCGCTAGCGAAAAGAGCAATGTAACTGCTAGCAGCGAGATGAAAGCCGCTGTGAACTTAGTTGCGTAACGAGTGGGCAAATGCATGTCACCCCCGACTACATTCGACGATTCAGTTTTTAGTTCAGGGCTCGAAAGGGAACTGTCAACACAGATGCTCGTTAGGGAACGAGTGATGCCCGACGTTTTCAAAACCAGACCATGAAAAGTTCACGGGGAGACGGCCGCGCGCGTTTCAGTTGTTCCTGTGTTGGCACGGCCATTCTAGGACAGGCGTGTGACTCGGCGCAAGATGCAGAATACACGGGTGTGATTGTAGGGGCGGCCCTCCGTGGCCGCCCCTTCCAATGCGACTCAATCCAATGTTTTGTGTTTGCCCGAAAGGGCCGGCCACGGAGGACCGCCCCTACAAAGGTTCTCCTTCGACAATGCTGGTGGGGAGATCCGTGGGGATAACGCGGAGGAGTTTGAGCCCAGCGGCCGCGAGAAGTTCCTGGAACTCCTTTGCCGTCCTTTCTTTTCCGCCCGTCATAACCAGCATGTTGAGATCGATGAACTTCGAGAAGTGCGGCTCATCAGTCTCCGGCACGACGCAATCGACCAGGATGACACGCCCGTTTGACGGCATCTGATTGCGAACATTGTTCAAAATTCTGATGGCGCGTTCGTCGTCCCAGTCATGAATGATCCACTTCATGATGTACGCATCGCCACCCTCTGGTACCGCCTTGAAGAAGTCGCCGGCAACGGTTTCGCAGCGATCCGCGACTCCCGCGGCTTCGATTTTGGCGCGTGCGCCCTCGATGACTTCAGAAGCGTCAAAGAGGATGCCTTTTAGTTGCGGATTTGACTTGAGAATTGACGTGATGAGACCGCCATGGCCTCCGCCGACGTCTACAAGTTTCTTGAAGCCCGAAAAGTCGTAGAGCGAAGTGATAGCTTCATTTGTGGCGGCAGTCACGCTGCTCATCGAATCGTTAAAGACCGCGCCGTCTTCCGGATTCTGTTGAAAATATTTCCAGATATCCACGCCGAATAAGTTATCGAAAGCGATTTCACCAGTCTTGACGCTGTGCATCAGGTTGCCCCACGCGGGATAGTGTTCCTGTCCTAATTCCGACACTGCGAACCAGCGCAGCGAGCCGGGCGCACTGGTAACGAGGGTTTCTGACAAGGGTGTTAGAGCAAAGCGTTTGTCTTCCTGGGTGACGACACCGACACTCGCGAGCGCGCGCAGAATGCGATAAAGCGACGGTGCGTGCATTTTGGTTGCGGACGCTAACTCTTCCGCGGTCTTGGGTCCTGATTTCAGCAGGTCGGGGATGCCTAACCTGGCAATAACGTAAACGGCTCGAGAGATCCAAAAACCGCTGATGATTTGCAGCATTTGGACCTGAGCGGGTTGTTCAGGTGTTTGATTTGTCTGTTCTACTGCGGGTGTAGTCACGTATGAGTCCTCCAGAATAAAACGCGCAATCTCAATTCAAAAAGGGACAAAGCCACGGATTACACGGATTAAATACACGGATTGCAACTTCTGCTTACGGGGCGCGTGATATAGAATCGGCTGCCATGGCTGAGTTTATCTGTAGATTAGGAACCCCTGCTGGCGAGGTTGTGACTCGCACCGTCGAAGCCACAGGTGTGCAGGAAGCAAGAGCACGGCTCGAGCGCGAAGGTTTTCGCGTCTTTAACGTCACTCCGCCGCGAACTTCCGGCGTCTCCGCCCTGACGCAATTTGGCCGTCCGGGTGGTCATCCGCGCGTCAAAGCAAACGATTTTTTACTTTTCAATCAACAACTTGCGGCACTGGTACGCGCGGGTATTCCTATTCTCCAGGCGATCTCGATGCTGCGAAAACGAGCAGCGTCTTCACGACTGCGAGCTGTGCTGGGCGACGTCGAGGATCAGATCCGCGGCGGTGCAGCACTATCGCAAGCCTTTGCTTCGCAGGGCGGGATCTTTCCACGAATCTACACGGCATCGATTCTCGCGGGGGAACGCTCGGGCGCGCTCGACGAAGTATTGAGTCGCTATGTGCTGTACATGAGGCGCAACGTCGCGTTGCGTCGAAAAATTCGCGGAGCGTTAGCGTATCCGATGTTTTTGCTTTTCGCTTCGGCGTGCATGGTCACGTTTTTGACTATTTACGTTGTGCCGCGAATGTCGGAGCTTTTCGCAGGATTCGGCAACGAACTGCCGACAGTGACTCAGATCGTCGTTGGCATCTCGCGTTGGTTGTCGACAAACGTGCTTTGGTTTGGTCCACTGATAATCGGCGGGTCTGTGCTGTTGTTCGTCTGGTCGCGCACGCCGGCCGGGAAACTTCAGATCAGCAAGTTAATATTAAAGATCCCGCTGGCCGGAAGTCTCGCCGTGCAATTATCCGTCGCCCAGGCAACTCGATCGTTGGCAACGTTGCTGGCCGGTGGTATCACCTTAGTCGAGTCGTGGGAAATCGCTTCCGAGTCGATCACGAATCTCGAACTGCGGCGCCGCAGCTCCTCGATTCTGCCGATGATTCGTGAGGGTCGATCATTTACTGAAAGTCTGGAGACAGCAGGCTGGATGCCGCCGCTCGCCATCGACATGATTGGCATTGGCGAACGATCCGGCAGTTTGCGTGAGATGCTCGACGAAGTGGCGGTGTTCTACGATGCGGAATCCGAGGTGCGCCTGGAGCAGTTGACGACCACGCTTGAGCCTGCGATTCTTGTCGTCATGGGTGGCGTCGTAGTGACGATCCTGCTGGCAATTTACCTCCCGATCATCCAATCAATCTCGAGCGGAGCAGGTGTTACCGGCGCTCGCTGATTAAGTCGTTACGTTTTTATGAAACAGATTTCAGAAAACGAAGAACCGGTTGTCAGGCCCGTGCCGCCGGTTGGTGAAAACGGCCACGCCGAAGAGCATGTGCCCCCCGAGATGAAAGCGGCGAAAGAACTGGCGCGCCGTTACCGCTTGCCGTTTGTCGATCTGCTGCCGCCCGATCGCGAGTCGCCCATCGACTATGACCTGTTTGCGGAAGTGCCTGTCGATTTAATGGTCCGGCATCAGTTCGTACCGCTCAAGCGCGATAAAAAAGGTCTGCACATTGCGATGGCAGATCCCACTGATCTCGAGCGTTTGGACGAACTTTCCAGCACGCTTCGCACTCGCATTATTCCGCATGTCGCCACAGCAGGCGCGGTGGAAGTCGTCCTGCGAAAAGGCGACACCACGCAGCGCGTGCTACAGGAAGCGGCCTCAGGTTTTCGCATCTCGCTGGTAAAAGAAACCGAGCATGGCGAGGAAGTACTCGATCTCGATCGTCTGGCGACTGACGCCGACATGTCGCCGATCATCAAACTCGTCGACACGATCATTTACAACGCGATGGAATCGCGCGCGTCAGATATTCATATTGAAACTCGCGACACAGAGGTCCAGGTCAAGTACCGAATCGACGGAGCGCTCTACGCCAAAGTCGATCCAATCGATCTTGCTTATCACCAGACGCTGATCTCGCGTATCAAGGTCATGTCTGAGCTCGACATCGCCGAGCGTCGCGTGCCGCAGGACGGCAGGTTCAGAGTTCGTTACAAAGGACGCAACGTCGATTTCCGTGTCTCGATCATGCCGACGATCCATGGTGAAGACGCGGTCATTCGTATTCTCGATAAAGAACAGATCAACGAAGAGTTCAAAAACCTGAATTTGAACGTTGTGGGTTTCGCGGAAGAGGACTTGCGCAAGTTCCGCCGTTACATCGCGGAGCCTTACGGCATGGTGCTCGTCACTGGTCCAACCGGATCAGGCAAGACGACCACTCTTTACGCCGCGTTGAACGAGATCCGGAATGAAGAAGACAAGATCGTGACGATCGAAGATCCGGTTGAGTATCAGTTGCACGGCATCACACAGATTCCGGTCAACGAGAAAAAAGGACTCACGTTCGATCGTGGTCTGCGTTCAATTCTCCGTCACGATCCGGACAAGATCATGGTGGGTGAGATTCGCGACACCGAAACAGCGCAGATCGCGATTCAATCGGCGTTGACGGGGCACCTCGTCTTCACGACTGTTCACGCCAACAATGTGATCGACGTGATTGGCAGGTTTTTGAACATGGGTGTCGAGCCTTACAATTTCGTGTCGTCGCTCAATTGCGTTCTGGCTCAGCGCCTGATCCGGATGCTGTGTCCTTATTGTAAGCGGCTCTATCATCCAAGCGACGTTGAACTGGCCGAATCGGGACTTGAACCGGATACTTTCCGTCACAATCCTTTCTACATGAACGTCGGTTGCGACGCCTGTAACCACACTGGTTACCGCGGTCGAACTGCTATTCACGAATTACTGGATTTGTCGGATAATATCCGCGAAATGATTGTAGAACGGCGGCCGGGTTCCGAAGTCCGGCGCGCGGCGGAGGCCGAAGGGTTAACGAGTTTGAGAGAGTCGGCCCTGCAGAAGGTTTTCAGCGGGATTTCGACCTTGCACGAAATCAATCGCGTCACATTTGTCGAAGAGCTCAGCGCAGGCAAATAGCAAGGTCTGCCTTTTCTCGGCAGCAGTTTCCCGGCAGTTAATAGGTCATATAAGTCCTATACGTCCGATAGGACTTATTTCAGATTCTCAGCGGAACCAAAAAATCCACCCGGCGTGTACAGAAATTGGCTGTTCTGATCTTGCACTTTAGGCGTCGCGGCGGCATTATTAGGCCGCTAAACTTTCCACCTCCCGAACCGAGTAGAAGTCATGAAAAACAACAATAGAATCCGAACACTCATCTCTCTTGTTCTTGCCATTAGCTTGTTGTCGCTGCCAGTGACCGCCTTTGGCAAAAAAGGGGAAAAGAACTTCAAGCGCGGCATGCAGTACGAAGAGGCGCAGCAGTGGGACAAAGCGGCCCAGGAGTTTACGCTCGCAGTGGCTGCCGACCCGTCGAACATGGAGTATCAACTCCATTTCCGGCGCGCGAGTTTCAACGCCTCGCAAACCTACATGCAACAAGGGAGGTCGCTCGCTGAGCGGGGGGATTTCGTCGGCGCTTACAACGCCTTCCGCCAGGCCTACGGGTACGATCCGGTGAATGAGCTCGCGGTTTCGGAGATGGAGCGCATGCTGCGAATGCAGGCCGTGAAGGAAGGTCGATCGGCTCCCAATGGAGCGAAGAACGGTGACTTGTCTGAAGGCACCGGCACACCTTCAAACGGCTCGACTGCAAACGGCCAGGGGCAGGAGTTCGTCACTCCTCGCGAACAACAGCTTCGTGTCATTGACGTCAAAGGCGATCTCAAGACGCTGATTCGCAGTCTTGCGGAGCAGCTCAATCTCAACGTGATCTTCGACCGCCAATCGTTCGCGCAATCACGTCCGGTCGATATCAGTTTGAAAGACGTCACGACGGCGCAGGCGCTCGATTATGTGTTTCTGCAGGAAGGACTCTTCTTCCAGAAACTCAGCCGCAGGACGATCCTCGTCGCCGACCAGGCTCGTCGTCCACAATACCAGCAACTGGTCCTGCGCACGTTCTTCCTTTCAAATATGAAACCGGCTGACGCCCGTACGTTGGTCCAACAAGCAATTCCGCCGTCGGTTGGTCGTCCGCAGACGATCGTCGTTCCTGACGATGCCACCAACAGTTTGACTGTGCGCGACACTGCTGAAAACGTGCGCCTGATTGGCGACCTGCTTCAGAGTATCGACAAGGATCGCGCTGAAGTCGTGATGGACGTCAGCATCTATGAAGTCTCGAAAAATGATCTGCTTCAGTTTGGTAACCAGATTGGAACACCGGGCTCTAACGGTGTGTTCAGTATTGGAGGTTCACCTGGTTTCGCGCTGTTGACTGATAACGCCGTAGTGAATAGTTCGCAAGGTCGCGGCGTCAATCTCGGTGTCTTAACTCCAACCGCGCTCGCCGCTGCGCTCGTGATACCGCAGTCAGTCCTGACCGCTTTTCAAAGCAAGAACAACACGAAACTGATCGCTTCGACCCAGGTGCATGCTTTCAACGGTGAAGAATCGACCGCTCGTATCGGTCAGCGCGTGCCCGTTCAAACTGCGCAGGCCTTTCCGTTCGGTATACAAACCGGAACGCCAGTGCCCAACTCGGGGAATCCTTTTCCGAGTGGCGGCTTTCCGGTCATCAACTACGAGCCAACGGGTCTCACGTTGAAGTTTACGCCGCAGGTGTTTCCGAATCTCGACGTGCAGGTGAAGATGAACATCGAATCGAAAGATGTTCTCGGCGCGAGTACCTTAACGCCGACCTTCACTGAACGCACCATCACCGGCACCGCGCGCGTGCAAAACAATCGGACCATGATGCTGGCCAGCGTTTCTCAGGATGTTGAGACCCATGGCCGGCAAGGCCTGCCGATCCTCGGCGGCCTGCCAATCCTTGGTCGTTTGTTCACTTCGCCAACGCGTGACAATCGACAGATCGATATCGTGATCTCGGTGACGCCACGCGTGCTCCGTGCTCCTGCAGTGACTCCGCGAGACGAAGAGATGCGGCCCAGCGGAACGTTGCAATCGCCGACGACTGGATCGCTCGCTGAAATGATTCGTGAAGCCGATCGTGAAGAACAGATTGCCGCCGCGCGCACGCTGCCGCGAAACGTCGCGTTGCAACTTCCCGATGCGCCATTGGTGAAAGCAGCGGGTGAGACAACGGCACAGAACACAACACCGGTTAATCTGCCTCCACCTGCGGGGGCGCCACTAACATTCACACCTGCACCGGCGCCGGCCCAATCGACTGCGGCCAAACCCGCGACGGCTGAAAACAAGCCCGCGGCGTTGACTGCTGCGAACAATAAGCCCGCGACGGTGGAAGAGCTGCCTTCGTTCGTTCCTGCTCCGAAATCGCTGATTACCGACCAGGCCGCCGCGGCTGTGGCTGCAGTGAACACCGGTACTGCGGGAACTCAGAATGCAGTCTTGACTGCGCTGCCAAAAGCAGCCGAAACGTCACTCGATGCTACTAAGTCACTTGAAACTAAACTGAGCGGCACGCGTGTAGCGCAACTGAGCCTGTTGCCTCAAGGCGACGTGATGAAGGTCGGCGAGAAACGGCGTTATGCAATTCAGTTGAACTCGGATGTGTCTCTAAGCCTTGCATTGCTGGCTTTGAAGTTTAATCCTAAAGTGGTGAAGGTCCATGGATTGACGGCGGGGAGCATCCTCCCGACATCGGGAGAAACTGCGCCGCTCTTTACACCGTCCATCGATGCATCAGGCACCTGCTTGATATCGATCTCGAGTCTGAATGGCAAGGCGTCGTTCAAAGGAGCCGGACCATTGCTCTTTATCGATGTCGAAGCGATTGGTGCAGGCGATGCCTCGCTGATGTTCGTGAAGGAGACGTTACACCTTGTCGCCACCGACGCGCGCGATGTGACGTCGCAGGTGGTTCAGGGAACAGCAACCGTCAAGCAGTAGACGGTTCGGCAACGAAGAGGCACAAAAAGCGCAACAGTTTGGCTTTTCTGATTTGTGCTTTTTGTGCTTTTTTGCGGGTTGCGAACGTAGGAAGCAAATGCAGCAGAAAGGTTTCACATTAATCGAACTGGTGATCACGATCACCGTGTTGACTATCCTGACGATGGGTGTGCTGCCGCTCGTGAAGGTTTCGGTCAAGCGGCAAAAGGAACAGCAACTGCGAGATACGTTGCGCCAGATACGCACGGCGATCGACGAGTTTCATCGTGATACGGTCGGAATGGTTTGTACCGGAGTCGCGCTGACGCCGCAGCAGCAGGCACAACAACAGCAGAACTCGTTCATCGATCCGCGCAGCAAGGTAGTCATCAGTGATTGCACGATGTTTGGAGTCGACAATCCGGATCACTATCCACCGGATCTGGAAACGCTCGTCAACGGAGTCAACGTGATGCCGAGAGGTTCGATGGGTGGTCGTGGCCAGCAGGGCGTGAATGCAACGGAAGTTGGCGGCGAGTTATCGACTAAACAGAAGGTTTACTTGCGCGGCTTGCCCGTCGATCCGATGACGGGCAAGGCGGATTGGGAACTGCGATCGTCGTACGACACACACGACGCGGGATCCTGGGGCGGTGAAAATGTTTTCGACGTGCGGTCGAAGTCGAAAGAAACAGCTTTGAATGGAGAGAAGTACAGTGATTGGTAGAGTGAAGACTGCAGGGTTTACGTTGCTGGAGTTGATGATCGTGATTTCGATCATCATCATCCTCGCCGCTATCACCTTGCCGCAGTACCAGAAGACGATCATGCACACGCGCGAGACGGTGCTGAAAGACGATCTGCGCAAAATGCGTTCGTTGATCGATCAGTTTGCGGCTGACAAAGGTCGCTTGCCGCAATCGCTTGATGACCTTGTCAGTGGGGGTTACATGCGCGAAATTCCGGTCGATCCCTTCACCGGACAAAAGGACTGGGCCCTTACCACTGGAGAGGATCCCAACTCGCTGCAAGGCGAACAAGGCATAACCGACGTTCACAGCAGCTCCGCAGAAGTATCAACTGAGGGAACGCCGTACAGCGAGTGGTAAATATTGCCAATTGCCAATTGCCGGTTGCCAATTGGTGTTTCGCGTAGATACTCAAAATCGGCAATCGGCAATTGAAAATCGGTAATGCCTAACCTTCTTTCACGACTCATCGATCCCTGGTATCCCGCAACAGCTATCGGACTGGAAAAGGGTGTTGCTTCCGTAGTTCAACTCGAGCCTGTCAAAGGTTCGGTTTGCAAGCTGCGACGCGCCGCCACCTTCAACATCGCTGAGTCCCTGATCCGGCCGGGCTTTGACGAGCCGAACATCGAGAATACCGCTGAACTCGCAAGCGTGCTTGCTGAACTGGCAACGAGCGCGGGTCTACTGCGACAAAAACGCTGGTCCTTGAGTTTGCCCGAAGCGACCACCAGAACGCTCGTGTTGACGATGGAGAGCCAGTCGCAATCGGCTGCCGAACTTCAGGAAGTACTGAAATGGAAAGTGGAGCGAGGTTTCGGAGCCACGCTTGAAGAGCTCTCTATTTCCAAAGAGCGCTTGCAAAGGGATGCGCAGGGGCGTGACCGTTATCTGGTCATTGCCGTCAAGAAAGCAATCCTCGCCGAATACGAGAAGGTGCTCGAGTCGTTGGGATGGCGAGCGGGGTTGATCCTGCCGCGGCATCTGGGTGAAGCTCAGTGGCTGGTGCGAAACGGCACGGCAGGCGATTCGTTGTTGCTGAGCGGGTCGAGTCAGGGTTTCACCGGCGTGATCTTTCGCGACAAGCATCCGCTGATCGTGCGCACGGTTACGTGCACCCACGAGGAGTTTGAGGACGAGTTTTATCGACTGCTACTGTTTTACCGTGACCGCAGCGCGACTTCCGAAGGGGGATCGGACCCCCGGGGCTTGACGCGCCTGATGATTATTGGCGAGGGCATCACTAAGCAACGAGCGAGCGAGATCGTTAACGAAACGACCGGCGGAGACTTGCGGCCTCTCGAAGCCGAGGACTTAGGATTACAGTTGCCGAGTCGCGACTTCAATTTTGATTCGATCGCCGCCCCAGCCGGCTTAGCGACGCTCTCTTGGTGAGAGTTTCCCGCAAAGGCGCAAAGGACGCCAAGTTAAAGCCTTTCTTTGCATCTTTGCGCCTTTGCGGGAAACTGACCTAAGAGCCTGAAACAATCCGTTTTAGTCGAACGTAACACCCCTTTATTATGAATCTTGCTGCCTCGTCCGTTTCCCGTGCTTTTACTCGCGATTTGACCGCGGCCACCGACCGCGAGCTCGTTGCCACTGCGGTCAGTGGTGTTGAAGGAAGTTTCGAAGAACTCGTTCGCCGTTACCAGCGCCCTATCTCAGCCTACGTCTACCGCATGGTCGGCAACTACGAATCCGCTCTCGATCTAACCCAGGAGATCTTCATCAAAGTCTACAGTTCCCTCAGGCGCTATCGCGAGGAGTTTAAGTTTTCAACCTGGATCTACAAGATCGCCCATAACTCAGCCGTCGATCACCTACGCCGCAATGCGACTCGAGAGCAGTCGCTGGTGATGGGGCCGGAAGGCGATCAGTACGATCTGCCGGTTGAAAGCGGCCGTTTGAGTCCGGAACAGGAAAGCGAACGCAAGGAACGGCGAGTCGAGATCGAATCCGTCGTGAGGGCACTCCCAGCCAATTACCGCGAGCTGATTATTCTCCGCCACTCACAAGACCTCAGCTATGAAGAGATTGTCGAAGTAACGGGATTGCCGCTGGGCACCGTCAAGAACCGTCTATTTCGCGCACGCGAGATGATGCGGCAGCAGTTTGTCGAAAAGGGGATCACGGGCATTTGATGAGCTCGCCAATTGGTCAAGAAGAACTCTGCCAGAAAAATCTAATCGCCGCGTACATCGATGGTGAATTGGACGAGCGTGTGACTCTGCTCTTTGAAGATCACTTGCAGAGTTGCGCCCCGTGCCGCGCAGAATTGAGAGCTCATCGTCTCTTTGTCTGCGAGTTGGACGCGGCTTTGACAGACACTGGTGAGATCCCTGTCCCGGAAGACTTTTCACGCATGATTGCCGCGCGCGCAAGCAGCGACATGAGCGGGGTGCGGACGCGTTCTGAAAACCGAAAGGCGTTGGGTATTTGTGTAATCCTCGCGCTGGCCGGGTTTGCCCTCCTCGGCGCCAGGGCCAGTGGTGCGATATTCCTCCTCGCGGAGAAATTCGTTACGACCAGCCTCGGCGTTGCCGGTTTTTTAGCGACTGCTGTGTACGACACCGTTGCCGGGCTGGCGGTGATTTTTAGAGTGCTGAGCAGAAAGATCATTATCGAAAGTGGTTCGCTCGTCCCCGTACTGATCCTGCTCGCTTTCGCTGTTCTCATACTCTCCCGATTGATCTCAAACTATCATCGTACGGGTGCAACCGAGTAAGGGGGCTGCCGGTGGCGATGGTTATTACTCACTCACAACTCGCTCTTCCCAGAACCTCTCTCTCGAAAGTCGACTTGAATCGCATCTTTGTATTACTGCTGTGGTTCCTGGTGTTCGTGGGTGTTGCATGTGCTCAAAGCTCTGGCGACGAAAAGGTAGTCCTCATCGAGGGCACGAACGACAGTACCGTTTTCGGTGTGGGAAACTCCGTACGTGTCACCGGCACTGTGAAACAGGGAGCAATGTCTTTCGGCGGTGACGTGATCGTTGAAGGCGTAGTCGAAGGCGACGTCGCCACGATCGGCGGCTCGGTGATTCAAAGACCGGGCTCGCGTATTGGCGGCGACGTGATCGTACTCGGCGGCATTTACCACGCTGACGATACGCCTCCGAATCGCAACCCGGCAGCCAAGACGATGATGTATGCGGGCTACCAGCAGGAACTCCGCGACCTCATGAGAAACCCAGGCGGTCTGTTCACCCCGCGCTGGACACCGAGCTACTTCGGCACGAGATTGCTGGTGGTGCTGTTTTGGTTTCTGGTGTCGTTGGGATTTACCGCCGCAATGCCGGGCACCATCAGTCGCGGCGTCGCGCGATTGCAGTTAACCAGTGTGCGCGTGGCTGCCATCGGTCTCATTGGCGTCGTGGTCCTTTTCGTCGGCGTGCTGTTGTGTCTTTGGGTCATGCCGGAACCGATTCGCGTACTGGTCGGACTGCTCGCGCTGCTTCTCTGGCTCGTGGCAAGCTTGTTCGGAAGAGTAATCCTGTACGCCGCCACGGGCCGTTGGCTGCAGCGGAAATATGTTCCGTTTGGTAAAAACTCAGAAGCTGTGGCGTTATTACTGGGGACAAGTTTTTGGGTGCTGCTAACCTCGCTGCCCTATGTCTGGCCCTTTATGGCGACCTTTATATTGATCATCAGTTTCGGATTAGCTCTAACTGCTCGCTACCGCGTGAATTGGCGAGCATCCTCGGGTTACGCGGCTTAATCTGAGTAAATGCTGAGAACATTCTCAGGTTTATTGCGTAACCAAAAATCGGTACTTACCAGTCATAAATCCGCATCTAGCGGTGTTCACAGAAATAGAAAGGGACAAGTCATGAGGTTCTTTTTCGCGGCCGCGATAGGACTAATCACACTGTTCGCTTCGAGCCTCGCCTCCTTTGGTCAGGGTGCTCAGGGCACTGATGCCAACATTACGCCCAAGTATGCAATTGGCGAGGTTAAAGCAATCGACGCGGCGGCGAAACAGTTGACCATAAAAACCGACGCGGGTTCAGTCGTCATCGTTTCTCTTGGTGATAAGACAACGTACAAGAAACTCGCTCCGGGCGAGACATCGTTGACCAACGCGACTGACCTTACGCTAGCCGATCTTGCTGAAGGCGACCGCGTCATGGCGAGAGGAAACGTTTCGGAGGATCGGAAATCTGTGCCCGCGGCCATGGTTATAGTCATGACCAAGGGGGACCTCGCGAAGAAGCAGGATGCGGAACGTGCTGAATGGCGGCGGCGTGGAATCCTCGGCGTGATCACGGCGCTCAAGCCCGAGACCAAAGAGATCACGATTTCGAATCGAACGATGGCGGGAATGCAAACAGTAGTCATCCCCGTTACTGATAAGACTGAAATGCGCCGTTACGCGCCCGATTCGATCAAGTTCGGTGATGCAAAGCCGAGTGATTTTAGTGAGCTGAAAGTCGGGGACCAGTTACGCGCCCTTGGAGATCGCGGCGAAGATCCTCTTCGTTTCAATCCGCAGAAAATCGTGACGGGAAGTTTTCGAACCGTGGGCGGAGTGGTCACTGCGGTTGATGCGGCTACGGGCGAGATCAAGATCAACGACCTGGAGAAGAAAAAGCCGCTCACGATCGTGATTAAGCAGGACGCAGTGTTGCGCAAGTTTCCACCGGCATCCGAAATGGGCGCGATGATGGCTGGCCGCGGACCCGGAGGTCCTGGTGGCCCGCCCCCGGCAGGTGGTCCGCCGGCGCAAGGCGCAAGGCCTCAGGGTGGCGGAGGACCCGGAGGAGGCGGCCCGGGTGGTCCACGAGGCGGCGGATTCAATATCAACGATATGCTCGAGAGACTGCCGACAGTTTCAATCGCCGATGTTAAGGTTGGCGACACTATCATCGTTTCCAGTACGCAGGGTGTGGATCCAACGCGCTTGACAGCTATTTCCCTGGTCACTGGAGCAGACACCCTACTAGCAATGCTGGCTCCGCGGCCTCAGCCCGGACAAACAGCACCAAACCCAGCCGCCGGTTTAGGGAGCGGCATTTCGTTTGGCATCGGCTTGCCTTAACTCGCTCTCTGAATTTGGGGCGCCCATCCGAAGGATCTCAAAATGAGTTTGATACAAAATCTCCCCCGCAAGTTTTTCTACGCTATTTTGATCCTCATCATGGGCGCTGAACTTGCTGTGGCTCAACAAACACGCGGCACGCTGCGCGGTCTGATCACTGACGAACTCGGCGCAGCGATCGTCGGCGCCAGCGTAACTCTGACCGACTCAACCGGCACTGAGAAGAAGACCACCACCAATGGTGAAGGTGTCTACACTTTCGCCGGACTAGCGCCCGGCAAGTATTCGCTTCAGGCGGCCGCACCGGGTTTTGCGTTGTCTGAGACTAAAGAAGTGGATTTCACCGGCGCACGGCAGTCGGTCGATCTCACTTTGAAAGTGACGATCGAAGAAAGGGTCACAGTCGCTGACACTGCTGTGAGCACCGAGGCAACGAATAACGCTAATCAAACGGTCATTGCCGGAAAGGACCTCGACGCTTTGCCCGACGACCCCGACGAATTAGCGGCAGCGTTGCAGGCATTGGCCGGACCGTCAGTTGGACCAAACGGCGGGCAGATTTTCATCGACGGATTTACCGGCGGCTCTCTGCCCTCGAAGGACGCGATTCGCGAGATTCGTATCAATCAAAATCCGTTCGCTGCCGAAAACGATCAACCGTCGGCGCGTATCGACATTCTCACGCGGCCGGGTACTGACAAGTTTCGTGGCGGCGCTTCTTTCAACTTCAACGACGAGAGTTTTAATTCTCGAAATCCGTTTGCCATCAATTCGAGCAAGCGTACGCCGTTTCAGATTCGGCAATACGACATGAATCTGAGTGGTCCAATAGTCTCGAAAAAAGCATCGTTCTTTTTCAACTTCGGACGCATTGAAACTGACGACAACGAACTTGTCCGCGCGACGGTGCTCGACGACGATTTCAACATCGTGCAGTTTGGTCAGTCGTTTGTGGTGCCGCGGCGCAACATGTTTCTCAGCCCGCGACTTGACTACGCGATCAACTCAAACCACACGCTCGTCGTTCGTTACAACTTCCATCGTTTCACCACGGATAACCAGGGCATCGGCGGATTTAATCTGCCTGAACGTGGCTTCAATCAGGTTTCGACAAACCAGAACGTGCAGTTGACCGAGACTGCGATTCTCAACCCGACCACGATCAACGAAACGCGTTTTCAATATACGCGCAATCGTTTCGAGCAGATCGGCGACAATACGGTGCCGTCGCTCGATGTTTCCGGTTCGTTCGGTTCGGGTGGTTCGCAAGTGGGCCATTCATTCAACGTGCGGCAGGCGTGGGAGCTAAATAATTTTACTGCGAAGCAGATGGGTGCGCATGCGTTCAAGTTTGGCGGGCGGGTCAGGCACATTAAGCTCGAGGACACGAACGAGGGCGCTTTCGGCGGCGCGTGGATTTTCAGTGGCGGCTTTGGTCTCACGAGCATCGAGCGTTACCAGTTGACGTTGCGGATGCAGGACGAGGGATTCACACCGGCTGAGATTCGCGCAGCGGGTGGTGGTGCGACCACGTTCCGCATCAACGCGGGTGATCCTTTCGCCGAGGTGAGTCAAACGGATTATGGTGTGTTCGTGCAGGACGACTGGCGGGTGAGACCAAACATCACGTTGAGTTACGGTCTGCGTTACGAGATCCAGACGAACGCCCACAGTAAATACGATTTTGCACCACGGATCGCAGTCGCATGGTCGCCGGGTGCGGCGAACAGCGCGCGCCCGCCGAAGATGGTGATTCGCTTTGGCGCCGGTTTCTTCTACAACCGTTTCAACGAAAACTCGACGTTGCAGACGAACCGTTTCAATGGCGTGAAGGTGTTGCAAACTATCGTTACCGAACCGATCGATCGTCTGAAACCTCCGTCCGAGGACGAGCAGCAACTACCCAACGTCGAACGAATCTATTCGATACTCAATCAATGGAGTCCGACGGCTGTTCCTTCAGTCGCCGGCATACCAGCTACGCAGCAAACGGTGTGGCAGGTAGATCCCAACCTGCAAATTCCGACAGTGTTTGTGCTGGGCACGCAGGTCGAACGACAACTGCCACGCAACATCACGATGTTTGTCGGCTTCTACAACGTTCGCATCGTGCACGTCATTCGCGCACGCGACATTAACGCGCCGCTGCCCGCTACGATTACACAACTGACGCCTAATGGACTGCGACCGGATCCGACGCAAGGCGAGATCAATCGCTACGAAGCGAGTGGGCAGTTCAATCAGCGACAGATGTTTATCGGCTTCAATAGTCGTCTGAGTAGAACGTTCCAGCTCAACGGCAACTATTCGCTGAGCAAGACAACGAACGACACGGATGGCCAGGGTGGCGCATTGTTTCCAATGAATTCGTACGACGCATCGGGTGAATTCGGACGCAGCTCGTTTGATATCCGGCACCGGTTTACGGTCTTCGGAACTATAAACATGCCGTGGAGGGTGGTGCTGAATCCGTTCATCGTGGCCAACACTGGACCAGGCTTCAATATCACGACCGGCCAGGATCGAAATCTCGATCGGCAGTTCAACGAGCGGCCCAGCTTTGCTGCTCCGAACGCCGATTGTTCCGCGCCCAACATCAGGTGTACGCGTTTTGGCAATTTCAATCTCGACCCGTTGCCGGGTGAGACGATCATTCCGAGGAACTTCGGCCAGGCGCCGGGTGCCTTTGTCGTTAACCTGCGTGTCAGCCGTGCATTTGCTTTCATCGACAAGGGCAACGCTGCTGCTCAATCAAGTGGACCAGGCGGTGCAGGTGGTCAGCGTGCAGGTGGACCAGGCAGCCCGGCAGTTGCCGGTGGTGGTGCAAGAGTGGCGGCCGTGGGATTAGCGCCGCAGGGTGGCGGAGGCGCAGCGCCCGGCGAGAAACGTTTCAACCTCAACGTTTCGATCAACTTCCAGAACCTGCTCAACCACGTGAATCTTTCGACGCCTGTTGGCAACCTGTCGTCGCCGAGTTTTGGAGAGTCACTCGCATTGGGCGGCGCGTTTGGCGGGTTTGGTGCTCCCGGCAGCACCGGCGCCGGTAACCGTCGCATTTATGCGCAGGTACGATTGAACTTTTAGTAGAAGGGTTTCAGAAATGAAGAGCTTTATCCTTGCCATAGCTGTTTGTCTGGGTGTTAGTGCGTCGATCTGCGCACAGGAAGCGAAGACCACTCCCGCGAGCAATGGCGCTGCGCCTGCGGTCGCGATCACTGCTGAAACTTCGTCAATGGATCTTGCGCGGGCGGCGTTCACGGCTCAGGGTGGAGAAAAGTTCCGCAACGTGCAGAACATGATCATGAGGGGCTCGGTCCAGCTTTATCCTCCCAACAGCGTGCAGTCGATCCCCGGCGGGTTCTCGCTCGTGACTGCGGGACCGAAGCTGCGAATGGAAATCGATGCTCGTCCGGCGATCGTCTTCAAACAGATCTACGATGGCGAGCAATCTTTCAGCTCGATGCCCAATGTTCAGATGCCGCCGCTGACGAAGTTTGGACTAGGCGCGCTCGCGCGATTCGATCAGGCCGGATATAAGATCGAGGCAATTCCTGACAAGAAAAAGCAGCGAGGCTTTCGTTTGATTGATCCCGAAGGCTACACGACCGACTATTACGTCGATCCGAAGACTGGCAGAGTGATGAGTTTTTTCATCTACTACGCGGGCGTGACACTCGGAACTGAGAACAGCAAGTTCAAAGAGGTCGAGGGCGTGCTGGTACCAACCAGTTTTTCTCAGAAGTTCGAGATGACGATGGGCGCCTTTTTTGCGGAATTCAGTGTGAAGGAAGTAAAACTCAACCAGCAACTCCCCGACGACGCCTTCGCCATCCCGCGGTAATTTTCAAGCCACAAAGAAGCACAAAAGATAGAGAAGCATTTGGTGCTTCTTTGTGGCCGTCTAATGCGAACGTATCTACTGCTGCCCGTTGTCTTTTTGCTCGTCTGACTTGAGTGCCGCGTTCTCTTCTGCCCCGGTCTCATCTTCTTGCATACTCTCGCTAGTTTCATCCTGAGTGCCGATGAGAACCGTCTCTGAAGGTTCCGTGGTGCTTGTTGTGCTGTCCAGTGCCGCCGCACCGAGACCGGCAGTTTCTCCGGCCGCCGCACCGAGACCGGCAGTTTCTCCGGCCGCTGCACCAACACCGGCAGGTTCGACAGCTGCTGCACCGACACCCGCGGTTTCAGTAGCCGCTGTTGCAGTTTGCCCTCCGTTTGTGCTTGCCTTTTGCCCGTTGGTTACGACTTCGGACTTCTCGGTGACTGGTTGAACTGGCTTGCCCTCTTGCAGGATTTGTTGGGTTTGCTCTTGGGTCTTACCCATCACATCCGGTCTCGCGGGGGTACCTGCGTCTAGCTCATCGCTGCGCACGCCGACCGTGATCACGACTTTGCTGTCGCAGGTGATTTCGGTTCCGGCGGCAGGCCTCTGCCCAATTACCTGGCCAACCTTGTCAACGCTGGTTGCCGCTTCTGTGGTCTCAACAGATAGCTGGGTGTCAATCAGGATCTTTTTGGCTTCTTCAGGCGACTTGCCTATCACATCAGGTACGTTCACTTTCTTCGCTTCTACCTTGAACAGGGTGTTCACCTTGTCATCCAGCCAGATGAACACCTTGTGTGAGCCATAGCCGGCTAGGGTTCCAGTGGCCCAGGCAGAGAAAGAAGTGATCGCGGTCGGCGTGCTAACTGCTGCGCCGCCATTAAAAACAGCCATGCCACTTTGAAGAATCCCGTACACGAGTACGGCGAGTGCTGCGCCGAGAGGTGGTAGTGAAATGTACTTCCACACAAAGCGCCAGCCAAAAGCTCGTCGCTCGGCGTGCCAGCTTACGAAGCCGCGGATGTTGTTGATTGCGGCGCCCATGCCGCCGCCAACGGCGGTGTAGATTATTAGCTTGAAAACGTTACCAGATACTGTTTGGTTAAACTGATCGGTAAGTGATGCCGGCCATGTTTTGTATTGTCCTGACCACGTATCGAGTACGAGCCAAGCCAGGTAGGCAATCACAGCGAGCGAATAAACAACGCTGATCCAGGCCGCAATTACGTCAATTTTCTGCTCCGGTACCATCTCAAACACTTGTCCAGTCTGTTCGTCGGTAACCGACTTTATGGTTTGTGACATACGTTGCCTCCTCACCTTGATTTCAACTATTTATGTCAGAATTGAAGTTTTCATTTCGAAGGGAGAACGAGGCTTTACCGAAAGTCCTCTAGGAGGAGATCTCGCGCGCGAAAAGGCGGCCGATCCGGGTTTCTAAAGGTTTTCTTTGCGCCTTTGCGCGAGATTATTTCTCCGCATCAGTGCCCGAATGCAGTCGAGCACGTTCGGGCAAAGCTGGTTAGAAGGTCAGACGTGAAATAACCTTTGAGGGTGGGCGGAATAATGGTGAAGGCGAGTGGGCGGTCTCGCGTCTCTACCCATGTGCGGCGAACTAAACGCTCATGATCTCCTGTTCTTTGCTCTTCGTCAGTTCGTCGATCTTTCCGATGTAGCTGTTGGTGAGTTTTTGGATCTCGTCGAGGGCGTCACGTTCGGCGTCTTCGGAGATGAGCTTGTCTTTCAGCATCTTCTTTAGACGATCGTTGCCGTCGCGGCGGACGTTGCGAACGGCGGTACGATGATCTTCGGCGATGTCGTGCACCTGCTTGGCGAGCTGTTTGCGACGTTCTTCTGTTAACGGCGGAATGGGAATGCGTACGAGCTTGCCGTCATTCGAAGGGTTCAGACCGAGATCGGCAGCGCGAATCGCTTTCTCAACCGCGCCAATCTGAGTTTGGTCCCAGGGCTGCACGGTGAGCATCTGCGGCTCTGGCGCATGCACTGACGCCATCTGGCTGAGCGGCGTCAT